>NZ_JCBDGH010000069.1:0-33474 GCF_059833955.1 Vibrio sp. R15-SG3-ISO1A | reverse complement strand
GAACAAACCATAGAGAGTCTCTACCAATTGGCGGAGCAGACGGCTCAAGTTCAAGCGGACCGCATAGAGATCGTATTAGAAGAACGTCGTGACGAACATTTTCCTCCGATGTCGAAAGCGCTGATGGAAACCCGCTCAGGGCTAACGCGTCGCAAACTAGACGATGCGATCAGTAAGCTCGAAGCGGACGGTCACCAATTTACGAAAAACAACGCCAATCACTACTCCATTTCATTGCAAGAAGCGCACATGTTGATGGATGCGGCGGGCATCCCAAAGTTTCATGAACGTAAAAAGAACACAGAGAATAAGCCGTGGATCATTAACGTTCAGAACCAAAAGGGCGGAACCGGTAAGTCGATGACCGCTGTACACTTAGCGGCGTGCTTAGCGCTCAATCTGGATAAACGTTACCGCATTTGTTTGATTGACTTAGACCCACAAGGGTCGTTGCGTCTATTCTTAAATCCACAAATTAGCATTAGTGAACACCAGAGTATCTATTCTGCAGTGGATATCATGCTCGATAACGTACCTGAAGGTACTGAGGTCGATAAGGCATTTTTGCGCAAAAACGTCATGTTGCCAACGCAGTACCCGAATTTAAAAACCGTGTCTGCCTTTCCAGAAGATGCGATGTTTAACGCAGAAGCGTGGCAAAGCTTGTCGCAGAATCAGTCGTTGGATATCGTAAAACTACTTAAAGAAAAGCTGATTGATAAGATTGCTGACGATTTTGATGTCATCATGATTGATACCGGTCCGCACGTGGATCCCCTAGTATGGAATGCCATGTACGCGTCAAATGCGCTGCTGATCCCTTGTGCGGCGAAGCGCTTGGATTGGGCGTCGACCGTCAACTTCTTCCAGCACCTGCCGACGGTGTATGAAATGTTCCCAGAAGATTGGAAAGGGCTTGAGTTCGTGCGTCTGATGCCCACCATGTTTGAAGATGACAACAAGAAGCAAGTTTCTGTGTTGACTGAGATGAACTACTTGCTTGGCGATCAGGTGATGATGGCCACCATTCCGCGAAGCCGCGCGTTTGAAACCTGTGCGGACACCTACAGCACGGTGTTTGACCTCACAACCGGCGATTTCGAAGGCGGTAAGAAAACCCTAGCGACCGCGCAAGATGCGGTACAAAAGAGTGCACTGGAGCTTGAGCGCGTGTTGCACGGTCACTGGTCATCACTGAATCAGGGGTAAACTAGAGTATGGCAATTAAAACTTCAGACTTAAATGCAAGATTGTTCGGCAAGGCGAATAAACGCCAAGTCACGACACCACAAGAAGCCCAGCAAGCAGCGAAAGATAAAGCGCAGTTTATCGAGTTAGCGGTTGCGGGTGAGGAGTTAGTGCAGTTTGAGTTGGTGCGTATTCCGGCCGATCAAGTGGAAGCGCAGACCGTTGTTTTTGCAGATAATGCCCGCGAGCAATCTTTCCTCAATGAGCATGCGTTATCGGATGTATTGGTCACTTTACGTGAGCGCGGCCAGCAGTACCCGGCAGTCGGTCGCAAGCGTGAAGATGGCAAGGTTGAAGTACTCGATGGTAGCCGTCGCCGCATGTCGTGTATTTTGTCCAACAAAGAGTTCTTGATCTATGTTGCCGATGACATCAACACCCAACATGCAAAATTCTTATCCGATGTGGCGAACGCCCACAAGCCTTTGTCTCTGTATGAGAAGGGCAAAGAGATGCAAGCAAAGCTCGCTAGCGGTGAAGCCGAGGATCAGAAAGCGCTGGCGAAGATGTTTCAGTGCAGTGAAGCCTTGGTCAGTGGAGCATTGAAAGCTGCTGATTTGCCACTTGAGCTGCTGCAAGCGTACCCGAATGTGGCGGATTTAGGTCGACCTACCATTGTGAAGTTGCACAAGCAGTTCAATGCACTCAGTGATGAGAACCGTGCAAAGCTGCTTGAAAAGTGTCAGTGTGAAGAGGGATTTGTGTGGCAACGGAGTGAAGCCCAAGGGGTTGCACGCATTACCAAAGAAGTCTCTGAAACGATCGAATCTTGGATTGAAGAGATGACGCCAAGCAAATCCAGTGGCAGTGCGAAAACCGAGCTGGTCAAAGGCCGCGCGAGCTACAGCCGTAAAGGTTCCAGTTTGTCGCTGAACCTAAAGAAAGTCGATGATGCTTTGATGCAAGATATTCTGGATTTCTTGCAAGCTAAGCTCCAGTAACTCCTCCATCAACGTCATCTAAAACCGCTCCTTGTTCGAGCGGTTTTTTTATTGCTGGTGCAAGCGGCGGCGGGCAGAAACAATGAGCGAATGTCGCAGCGCGCAGCGAGAGTGATATACTCACTCCATCGTCCACCGTTACCCACGTGTTATGAATCCGATAGAGTCCTTTTTTCGCGATCTTTTTCAACAAGCCCAATTGGTGCGTCATCGTTATGGTGTGGTGATTGAAGGCGATGGTCAATGGCAATACACGGTATTGCGCGCTGCGCTTTCAGCGAGCGGCGCTCAATCGGCGGTTTGTCTCGGTCACACTGTCTTTAATCAAGATGACCGTCTCGTTCGTCATCTAGCGGCTAAGCAAGGCACTCAGCTACTGGGCCAAGAGATAGAGCTCTTAGTGGTCGCGGTGAACGACGATTTCGATGCCAACAGCGTCAGTGCGGCACTCGGTGCGGTCAAAGGGGGCGGGGTAGTGATATTCACGCTTGACGAGTGCATCGATGCTTCTTCATCGAAAACGTGGTTGCTGCGCTCAATGCAATCCTTGTATTGGTTATCATCCGATAAACCACTCCCCAACATCACTATGACGAGCGGACAAACTCAAGATCCGTTTATCGAGCAACACTCAGCGATTGAAGCGATTTGTCGCGTGGTGGAAGGCCACAGAAAGCGCCCATTGGTGTTAACGGCAGACCGAGGACGAGGAAAAAGCAGCGCATTAGGCATTGCGGCGGCAAGGCTGATGAAGGCTTCTAGAAAACGTCTTCTTGTCTGTGCACCGAGTTTGGCCGCTACGCGCGCAGTGTTTGAGCACGCCGCCTCACAACTTGAGGGCGCCATTGTCAGCAAATCACGCATAGACTACCAAGAGAGCCACCTTGCGTTTATTGCGCCAGATGAGTTACTGCGCCTGCGCCCGGATTGTGATGCTTTGTGGGTCGATGAAGCATCTGCGATTCCTATTTCCATGCTCAAACAGATCACAGAGCGTTATCATCGTGTCGTGTTTTCGACCACCATTCACGGCTATGAGGGGTGTGGACGAGGCTTTACGCTCAAATTTTTAGATTGGCTTAAAGTGGCAAGACCGGGGATGGCACAACTTCATCTCCAACAGCCGATTCGCTGGAACGCGGGAGATCCGTTGGAAGCATGGCATTTTTCGACGTTTGCCTTAGACACCGAGTTAGAACCTGCACCCGCTCAGTTGCCAGAGATCGCGCTCACCCACATCGACAAAGCGCAGCTGTTGGCAAAACCTGAGTTACTGCGCCAGTGCTTTGCGCTGTTGGTCAACGCTCATTATCAGACGTCACCCAATGATTTGATGCTTATCCTCGATGAACCCAACGTCAACGTGTATGCTCAGTTTGAGTCAGGAACATGCCTTGCCTGCGTGTTGACCGTCGATGAGGGCAACATGCCCGCAGAGCTGGTGCAAGACATTGTGCTCGGTAAACGACGCCCCAAAGGTCAATTGGTGCCCAGCACCTTAGCGAATCAATTTGGTATTGAGCGAGCGGCGCAGAAAAAAAGTGTGCGTGTCATGCGAATAGCGGTTCACCCCGATCTGCAAAGGCGAGGGGTAGGGCTGGCGGTACTCGCACAGCTTGAAGAGAGCGTTGAGTGTGACTTTCTCTCCACCAGCTTTGGCGCCACCGCTGATTTGGTTAAGTTTTGGCGTCAAGCTGGTTTTGCACCGATCAAAGTGAGCAGTCAGCGAGACAGCGCCAGCGGTACGCATTCAGTCATTATGATCAAAGGCGATACCGAGTGGCTAGCACAGGTGGCGCAACATTACGCCACGCAATTTCACTATTCTCTCTCGGACAGTTTGCGCCAACTTGAAACTGAGGTCGTCCGTAGTTTGGCGCCAAAAACTAATGCTTCCATTGTCCCTACTGGGACGGCTGCGCTTCTGTTGGGTTATGCAAAAGGTGGGGCGAGTTATGACAGTTGTGCGCCACTGATCGATCGCTTTGCATTCACACACGGTTTTCAGGCGTTCAGCGATGTGATGATAAGAAAGGTATTGCAAAAACAGAGCTGGAGTGAGTGTGCCTTGGCTTTAGGTTTTCCTGGTAAAAAGCAGGTCGAAGCTCAGCTTCGGCTTGATATAGAAACTTGGTTATCTCAATGTTCTGGCTAGTCCAATTTACACTGTAAAATAGACGATAAATTTACAGTGTAAACGGCCACACAATCGAGTCGATTTACACTGTAAAATCTCACTCTATAACACCCTACCTTCAACGCGGTTGCGAACTAGTACTAAAGAACCAGTCAATAAAACACAGTAGAAAATAAGAATTTTTTTCAAAATCGCCTCTATCGGCAACTCACTAAATCTTCGATAGTTTTTATCCCAACGACAAAAATTTTAACCGCAACTTGCTGTATCAAAAGTTAAGTCACATTTGCCAAATGACGAACCTTTCCTAAACTCAATATAAAACTTTGTGCGTAGTGTTTTGTGGCTAGGAAATAAGAATAACAATGAAAAAGGATTGTCTACTTCCTGACGCGCTTGATATCTCAAGTGCGCTCAATGTCGCTGCTGAATCTAAGCAGTGGCTTCATGATCATCGCTCGCTTGTGATTCTCGCCTCCAATGTGGAGCGAGTCGACGCCGCGGGCCTACAGGTCCTTGTTTCTCTTTTTCTTAGTGCAGAGCGCGACTCAGTCGAGATACGACTCGACAAGCCGAGCGCCACATTAAAACAAGGAGCAAACGCTTTGGGTTTACAACATTTATTGAAGTTAAGTTCAGACGTTGGAGATGGATCTCATGACTAAAATTCTTGCTGTTGATGATTCTGTATCAATCAGACAAATGGTCAGTCACACCCTGAAAGATGCTGGCTATGAGGTAGAAACTGCAAATGATGGTAAAGACGCGCTGAATAAAGTGATGAGCGCGAAGTTTGACGTTGTGATCTCCGATGTCAACATGCCTAACATGGGTGGCTTTGAGTTGGTTAAAGCGCTACGAGAGAAACCGCAGTACAAATTTGTGCCGATCCTCATGCTTACCACGGAAACCAGTGCGGATAAAAAGCTGCAGGGCAAACAGGCCGGTGCGACGGGGTGGCTAGTGAAACCATTCAATCCCGATACCTTGCTAAAAACATTGAAGCGCGTGCTGTAGTCAGCGGTTTAGAACAGAGAGCGTTTGAGGGGAAAGTATGTCGCTAGATATGGGTCAACTGCGTAAGATGTTCTATGAAGAGTGTCGGGAAAACCTTGAGACTCTCGAACAGGTGTTGCTCAACCTTGATGTCACCAACATCGACAGTGAAGAGATCAACACCATTTTCCGCGCCGCCCACTCGATTAAAGGCGGAGCCGGCACGTTTGGCTTGCTCGATATCAGCGAGTTTACTCATTCCGTTGAAGCGTATCTGGATTTGGTGCGTAATGGCGAGCGCCAATTAACCCCCGCCAGCATTGATCTCCTGCTGCGCAGTGTTGACTGCATACACACGTTGCTTGAGGCGCACGAGTCTGGCGTTCCTAATGAATCCAACCTAAAAACTGAGATCAGTCAGGAGCTAGAACGCTTATTAGGTGACGAACCAAGCGTTGAAAGTGAGCCCGACGAGTCATTGGCGGAGGCATCCGATGCGGGTTCTCTACCTTACCACATTACGTTTGCTCCCCATCCTGAACTGTTTTTTAGCGGCAACGACCCGTTACGCATCCTTCGCGAATGTCATGAACTGGATCCGAACATGTCGATTTGCGTCGACACCAGCACCTTACCCATGGTTGAGCAACTGGAGGCGGAGCTCTGTTATCTGAAATGGCATCTCGTTATGGATGGTAAGCTCGCGCAAGAAGAGATTAGCGAGATATTCGAATGGGTAGAGGATGAGTGCGATCTTAGCATTATGCGAGGAAAACCAGAGAGTGGTGAGCGTGGGGTTGAAGAGACATCGTTAGAAGTCGCCCCACCTGAGTCAATCTCTTCTGCTTCGACTTCGGTTGCGTCTAAGTCCACTGCATCTGAGTCTGGCACAACCAAACCAAGCGTAGATACGTCAGCAAAAACCGTGTCTAAACCGACGAAAACCGAGTCAAGTGTCGGTTCCATTCGGGTAGATATTGATAAAGTCGATAGCTTGATCAACTTGGTGGGCGAACTGGTCATCACACAATCCATGTTGACGGAAATTGGTAACGACTTTACCCCAGACAAACTGGATAAACTCAAAGCTGGGCTCGAGCAGCTGTTGCAAAACAGCAAGGAGCTGCAAGATAACGTCCTCAATATTCGCATGTTGCCAATGAGCTTTGCCTTTAGTCGCTTCCCCCGCTTGGTTCGAGATTTGTCATCTCGCTTGGACAAACAGGTGGAGTTGGTGATCAAGGGCGAGCACACGGAACTCGACAAAACGGTGCTAGAGCGCATTGTTGATCCGCTCGTTCATTTGGTCCGAAATGGCATTGACCACGGCATAGAGTCACGCCAAACGCGCAGTGAACGAGGTAAACCCGAGGCTGGGATCATTGAGCTTAATGCTTTCCATCAAGGCGGCTCTATCATCATTCAAATATGCGACGATGGCGCCGGACTCGATTGCGATGTGCTGTGGAGAAAAGCGCAGGAAAAAGGCGTTGTCGCGAGCGATGCCAACCGGGACGAGTTTTCCAAACAGCAGGTGATGAACCTGATTTTTTCCCCCGGTTTTTCGACGGCGGAATCGGTCTCAGATATTTCTGGGCGAGGCGTGGGTATGGATGTGGTCAAGCGCAACATTGAAGAATTGGGCGGCCACATCGAGGTGGAATCCGAGCTGGGCAAAGGCAGCCGTTTCACCATCAGCTTACCCCTTACCTTGGCGATTTTGGACGGTCAGCTTATCAAAGTGGCCGACCAAGTGTTTGTCATTCCGTTGCTGACCATCATCGAATCGGTCTCTTTGGATGAGAGCAAGATCAAACGCGCTTCCGGTGGCGTGTTGTTGTATCGCCTACGAGAAGAAAGCATCCCTATCATGAATCTGCAATCCGAGCTTGAACTGGCTCCCGCTACGCCCAGTGAGCACCCCATACTCTGCTTTGTGGAAGCGGCAGGCAATCGCGTTGGGTTATTGGTTGATGAACTGTTAGAGCAGCAGCAAGTGGTCATCAAGAGTTTGGAGTCGAACTACAGCAAAGTCTCCGGTATTTCTGGCGCCACCATTTTAGGGGATGGGTCGGTGTCATTGATTTTGGATATTCAGGGATTAATTACCGGCTTTTTGAAAACCCACCTTGATGCGGCGGGCAGTAACGGATTAGCGGCGTAGGGAGACATCATGAATCAAGTGACCGCCATTCAACCAGATACAGACGCGCTAGCTCATGACGCGGCGCTAGTGTCTGGGCGATACAGCGAAGAGCTTGGTGAGCAGAGCGCGGATTTTCTCAGCTTTCTGCTTGCTGACGAGTTGTATGCGGTGCCGATTAAGGATGTCGAAGAGATTCGGGTTTGGGAAAAGCCGACGCCGATACCTCGCGCCCCGGAATTCGTCTGTGGCGTGATCAATATTCGCGGCATGATCGTGCCAGTGACGGATTTGAGACGACGATTTTCGTTAGGTGAATGCCAATACTTGCCCACGACCGTTGTGATTGTATTGAGAGAAGAGGGTGACCAAGGTGTGCGCCTGATGGGCGTTGTGGTGGATGCGGTTAGCGATGTATTGGCGCAAGACGACAAAACCCTTCACCCCTGTGTCGGCGACACGGCTGTGACACCCTATTTGGTTGGGTTGATGAATGTGGGCGAGCAGGTGATGTCCCTGCTTGATACTCACGAGCTACTCTACATGGACAAAATCTTGAGGGCTAAGTAATGGGAACCCGACATGAGTTTTTAAGTTTCACCCTACAAGATGACGAATACGGCGTGCCGATTTTAGATGTGCGAGAACTACGAGGCTGGTCGCCGGTGCGCAAAGTCCCGAACTCGCCGGACTATTTCAAAGGCGTGTGGGAAATTCGCGGCGAGTACTTACCCATCATTGACCTCAAAATGCGTCTTGGTCTGGGCAAAACCGAGCTGACCGACGTGACGGTCGTCGTGGTGTTGAGTGATGGTCAAGGCAACCCGTTTGGCATCATGGTTGATGCGGTGTCAGAGGTGTATCCCCTCAGTGACGAGGCCATCAAGGCACCACCTAAAGTGTCGATGGGGGTGGACCAGCGTTTTATTCGGGGGCTCGCTTCGGTGCAAGCAGGTCACCTCATCCTACTGAATATGGAAGCTTTATTGGATGTCGAAAAGCTTTCTGAACTGACTCAACATGAGAGCTGGGTCTAAAGCAAACACTGATAACAATAGAGCATGGCAAGAAGAGGGACAGGTATGGGATTTTGGAACAGAAAGGCAGAGCAAGCTCAGCAATTTTCAACCCCGACGGAAGACACGTTGACTCAAGACTTTACTCTGGATGTGGAGCAAGAGAGCGGCATTTCCAAAGAGCAACTCATGTCTGCACTGAATGCGGCGCAAACCGCGCTGATGATGATTGATCGTGATTTCAAGATTACCTATCTCAATCAGAAGTCTCTGGAACTACTTAAGCACCATGAAGCGCTGTTTCAATCAATGTGGCCGGGTTTTAAGGCAAACGAAGATGAGTTACTCGGGTTCTGTATTGATGCGTTCCACGCTAACCCAAGCCACCAGCGCCAACTTCTTTCCAATCCCAATAATTTACCTTACACCACGACCATTTCGGTCAAAGACGTGAGGATTGAACTCAATGTCGGCGCCATCATAGATGCCAAAGGGCAGTATGTTGGTAATACCTTGGAATGGTCTGATGTCACGCAGTCTGAGCAGATAAGCCAAGACATTGCGAGACTCCAAGCCGCTGTTGACCAAGCGCAAACCGCCATGGTGATGATTGACCGAGACTTTTTGATCACCTACATCAACAAAGAGACGCTGACTTTATTTCGCCAGCATGAGGCGACGCTGCGCTCGGTATGGTCTGGATTTACCGCAAGTGCGGAATGGCTTATGGGGCGTTGTATTGATGAGTTTCATCAAAACCCCGCACATCAGCGCAAGATGCTGGCCGATCCGAACAATTTACCTTACAGCACCGATATCACCATTGGTGATTTGAAGATTGAGTTGAACGTCGCTGCTATACACGACGCCCAAGGGGCTTACATTGGCAATACGCTAGAGTGGCGCGATGTCACCGATGAGCGGGCAAAAGAAGAAGAGATTGGGCGCCTCGCCTCTGCGGTGGCGGGCATGACGACGAATCTAATGATGGCCGATATGGAAGGGGTGATTACTTACGTCAACCCGGCTTTGCTCACTTTACTCAAATCGCGTGAAGCGGAGCTAAGGCAAGCACTTCCCGGCTTTGATGCCAGCAATTTAGTTGGGCGTAACATCGATGTATTCCATAAAAACCCCGCCCATCAAAAGAGCATCATTGCTAACCCTGACCGCTTGCCATTTAGCTCTAATATTGCGGTCGGAGGACTAGAGTTCAATTTGACCTGTATTGCCATGAAAGATGGTCAGGGCAAGTACATCGGTCCTGCCTTACAGTGGGTGGATATTACCGAACAACAAGATGGGCAGCGTCAGGTCGAGTCTTTGATACAAAAAGCGATCGCCGGTGAGCTGCAAGAGCGGATTGACACCAGTGTGTACAGCGGCTTTATGAAAGAGTTGGGGGATGGCATTAATAGCCTACTCGACACTATGGTGACACCGATAGGGCAGTGCATTGATGTGATGAGCCAAGTGGCGAAAGGGAATCTTAATACGACGATGCCCGAGAGCAATAACGGGGAACTGGGTCGATTGTCTCACTCGGTCAATACCTCGATTCTCAACTTGCGCGATATGGTGGATAAGATCACGCAATCCTCGGCGCGCGTTGCTACCGCCTCATCAGAGATCGCCGAAGGCAACAACGATTTGAGTCAACGAGTGGAAGCTCAAGCCGCGAATCTCGAGCAAACCGCGGCGAGCATGGAACAGATGACAGCAACGGTGAAACAAAATGCCGACAACGCGAAAGGCGTTAACGAATTAGCCGTGGATGCAACGAAAAAAGCCACCAAAGGCGGCCAAGTGGTTGGTCAGGCGGTTTCTGCGATGGCTGACATTAACTCGGCGAGTAAAAAGATTTCCGACATCATTGGCGTAATAGACGAAATTGCGTTTCAAACCAACTTGTTAGCACTTAATGCAGCGGTGGAAGCGGCGCGCGCTGGCGAGCAAGGGCGCGGTTTCGCCGTTGTCGCGGGTGAAGTGCGCAATCTAGCGCAGCGCAGTGCGGCGGCCGCCAAAGAGATCAAGGGCCTTATCAAAGACAGTGTGGAGAAAGTCGATGAAGGTTCACGCTTAGTTGGTGAGTCTGGCGACACACTCAGTGAAATTGTCGAAGCGGTGGAGAAGGTCAACCAGTTGATTGAACAGATTGCCTCTTCCAGTGTGGAGCAATCGACTGGCATTGATGAGATCAATCGAGCCGTTGCGACGATGGACGAAATGACACAGCAGAATGCGTCGCTGGTTGAAGAAACCTCAGCCGCCAGCCAATCGCTCAAAGATGAAGGCAAAGAGTTGCTCAATCTTATGAACTTCTTTGTGACCGACGCCAAAGTGGCCAGCTTTGATTCGCGCAGCAACAAAGCCCCTAACGAAAATAACGTCAGAGAGATTCGCACCAACAAAGCCAGCAACACGGCATTTAAGGTGGAAGAGGAAGGCGACGAATGGGAAGAATTTTGAACACGGAATTGACACTACCCGAGCAAGAGTTTGAGCTTACGGATAAAGATTTTCACTTTATCCAATGGTTTATGCATAAACACGTGGGCATTTTTCTCTCGGATCAGAAGCGCGCTATGGTCTATGGCCGCGTCAGTCGTCAGTTGCGCCGATTGGGGCTGCGCCGCTTTAGAGAGTATCGCCCGTTGATTGAGAATGACCGCCAGGAGCGAGTCACTTTTATCAATTGTTTGACGACCAATAAAACGTCGTTTTTCCGTGAATACCACCATTTTGAATTTTTGGAGCAGGTACTCAGTCGTCAGTGGCAAGAGCAAGGCAAAAAGCAGGTCGCGGTGTGGTCCGCGGGCTGCTCTAGTGGTGAGGAGCCCTACAGCATTGCCACTTCACTTGCGGCATTTGAACGCAAAGGTCAGTTGGACGAAGTCGTGATTGTTGCGACAGACCTAGATACTGCGGTACTCGAGAAGGCGCAACTTGGCATTTACAGTGATGAGGCACTCAACTCTATTCCTAAGCACTATCTAAAGGGGAACTTTGTTCGAGGTGTGGGACGCCAAAGCGGCCAGATCAAAGTCAAACAGCGACTGATGGATCACGTACAGTTTTCACCACTCAACTTGCTTGAAGCTTGGCCATTTACAGCGAGCTTTGATGTCATATTCTGCCGTAACGTGATGATCTATTTCGACAAAAAAACGCAGGCGCGATTGCTCAAACGCTTTTATCAACAGCTATCCCCTGATGGGGTTCTGTTTTTAGGCCACTCGGAGAGCTTACCTGATGGAGTGGATTGCTTTCATCACCTCGGTCACACAATTTATGTCAAAAAGTAGGAAGCGGTTATGACGCCATACCACGGCCTGAACGTCGACCCGCAAAATGGGGCTTGTCATGTTAGTCGGTTTTATCACCCTATCCGAGAAAAGCACTTTGTCAAAGTGTACCCCGGCGGCGTTTATTGCAGTGAGGCGAGTGACGAGTTGATTGTGACTGGTCTAGGGTCATGCATCTCAGCCTGCATGTGGGATCCCGTCACACGTATCGGCGGCATGAATCACTTTCTCCTGCCTTTTGAGAATCGCAGCCAAATCAAATCTTGGCAGCCGAGCGCGTTGGATTCGAGTGCTTCTCGCTACGGTTGTTATGCGATGGAAATGTTGATCAATCAACTGATTGGTTTGGGTGCCCGTCGGCATCGCTTGGTGGTTAAACTGTTTGGTGGGGCGCAAATGCTCGGCAAAGAATCGATGATAGGGGAGAAAAACGTCAGTTTTATTCTGAGTTATGTTGAGCGCGAGCAATTGGATGTGGTGGCGCAAGATCTTGGGGGAATGGAGCCAAGAAAGATACTCTTTGATCCCTCGATTGGAAAAGTGTGGCTGAAACGGGTGCCCTTTAGTGAAGTGCATACGGTGCATCAACAAGAATCGACCTATGCCTATAAGTTGGAGCACGAACGTGACAATGGCGATGACGCGGAGCTGTTTATATGAAAAAAATCAGAGTATTGGTGGTCGATGATTCGCCGGTATTCCGCGCGATCTTGACTGAGCTGATCAACAGCGATCCGGATCTTGAGGTGGTCGCCAGTGCAGAAGATCCGTATCAAGCTCGGGCTTTGATCAAACAACACAATCCCGACGTGCTGACTCTGGATATCGAAATGCCAAAAATGAATGGCGTTCAGTTCTTAAAAAATCTGATGCGTTTACGGCCGATGCCTGTGGTGATGATCTCCACGTTAACGCAGCACGGCGCAGAGCCGACGCTGGCGGCACTGGAACTCGGGGCGGTGGACTACTTTCCCAAGCCTGCGGTGCAAAACACCGCCGAGATGGTCAATTACAAAAAGCTGGTGAATGAAAAGATCAAAGTCGCCGCAGGCGCTAACGTAGGACGAGAGACAGTGGCACCTGAGGCGCAAAAACTCGATCCTATACGCCAAACCAATCACATTGAGTTGATTGCCATCGGTGCCTCGACGGGAGGGACGGAAGCGGTTAATCAGGTGCTTAAAACCTTGCCTGCCGGTTTGCCGCCGATAGTGATTACCCAGCACATTAGCGCGATGTTTTCCGCCTCGTTTGCGCGCAGGCTCGACGCGAACTCGGATATACAGGTGGCAGAACTTGGCCAGACTCGTGAGGCGCTGAAATCAGGCTGCGCTTATTTAGCCCCCGGCGATAAGCATTTGGTCGTTACCCGACGTGGCGGGCAGTTGTACGCAGAACTTGACGACAGGCCAGCGATCAATCGCCACAAACCCTCTGTGGATGTCATGTTTGATGCCGTTGCCGAGACGTTAGGCGAGCACGCGATCGGTATCTTGCTCACTGGTATGGGTAAAGACGGTGCGCGAGGCATGTTGAAGATGAAGCAGCAAGGCGCGCCGACCATTGCTCAAGATGAGTTGAGCTCAGTGGTGTGGGGAATGCCGGGCGCCGCGGTGCATTTGGGTGCTGCGGAGTACGTTCTCGGGCTGCATAAAATACCGAAACAGATTTGTCAGTTGGTGAGCCTATGAAGAAAAAGAGAATACTGAGTCATCGCGTACGCTGCGCGCTCGCGGTGCTTATTCAAGTGCTGCTGTTGGGTGTGGGGGTGAGTTATGCGCCGTCTCAGCTTCAACTCGCCTTAATGATCGCCGTGGCGGCGGTGCCTTGGATTGTCTTAGCCAAGTCACGCCCGATGCCAACAGAGAGCGCTGCGTCTTCACAGGCACCCTCGAGCGATGATCCTAACCCTGCTCGGGAAGCGGCGTTGGGGCACATCTTGCAACGTGTTATCCCTCAATTATCGGATCCGCTTAGCCATCAACGCAGCGTGGTAGACGAATCAGTAGACACCTTAAATGAAAGCTATTTTGAATTGCAAAAGCTGGCGGAAGAGCAGAGCCAAGTGACGAGTGAGTTGGTGGAAACCTTGCTGGGTAATCACGGCAGCGATCATGACATCAGCCAAGTGTTACCGAAAACCGAAGCCATTATTCGCCACTTTGTGGACACCTTAGTGATCGTCTCGGAAAAAAGTATTTCTGCGGTGCACAGCATTCACGATATGTCAGACAAGCTCGATTCGGTGTTTAAGTTACTCAACCAAGTGCGCGGGTTATCCGAGCAGACCAACTTACTGGCGCTCAATGCGGCGATTGAAGCGGCTCGAGCGGGAGAGGCAGGGCGCGGGTTTGCCGTCGTCGCCGATGAAGTACGCCACCTTTCGGTCAAAGCGGAAGAGCTAAATAACCAAATTGAGCGCGAAATTAACACCGCGCAAGCCACGGTACAAGAGGCCAACAAAACCGTTGGGGAGATGGCCTCCATCGATATGACGGAAGCGATCGAATCGAAAGAAAAAGTCGATGACATGTTGCGAGGCGTGCAGCAGCTCAATGTGTCGGTTGAACAAGAAGTCCACAAAATCAAGCACAGCGGTGATCTGCTCAGTGTTCAGGTTGCCAACGGCATTCGCGCCCTGCAATTTGCTGACATCATTACGCAGCAAGGGGAGTACGCGCAAGGTAGCGTGGCGTTTATCCAACAGCTGGCCGATCTGACGCTGGCATGGACAGAACGCACCCTCAGTGACGCTGAGTTTGCGAGTGAACTGCACGCATTGCTCGAACAGGTTGAGCAAAGAGGTTCACCGGCGGCAACGCAAGCAAACATTGATGAAGGCGAAGTTGAGCTGTTTTAATCCACCAAGGGGGCAATATGTCGGTTAAGTCTACAGTGAATTCAGGCTCACGTGAGGTGACCATTACCATTGAAGGGGCGTTTGGGTTTAACCTCGTTCAAGATTTTCGGCGCTGCTATACAGACAAACACAGTTATCGGTTTACGATTGATTTACGCAAAGTCGACTATATCGACAGTGCAGGGCTTGGGATGCTGTTAAACATGCACAATTATCTTGGGCAGCCCGATGGGGCGATTCGCATCACTAACACCTTGCCACAGGTGCGAAAAATCCTCGCCATTTCCCGTTTCGATAAGAAGTTCTCGATAGAGTAAGGACTGCCTATGCATGTCATGATCATCGATGACCACGCCACCAACCGTGAGCTGTGTCGTTTTATTCTCGATCACATCACCGAACGCATTACCATGTTTGAAAATGGCCAAGGGGTGGTGGAGGCGATGCAACAGATGGATTCGATGCCGGATCTGATTTTGTTGGATGTCATGATGCCGGTGAAAGATGGGTTCACTACCGCGCAAGAAGTCAGAGAAGCCTTTCCTAACGTCCACATTCCGATCATTTTCTTAACCGCTTTGGATGATCGCGCCTCTTTTGAGCGCTGCCTCGCCTTTGGTGATGACTTTATCCTCAAACCGGTGGAGCGCAATGTCCTCATTGCCAAAGTGCAAGCGCACTATCGGATTGTCAAAATGCACAATGAAGTGATGCAGCAGCGTGATGAACTGAGCCAGTTCCATGAACAAGTACGGTACGACTATTCGATTGCCGAGTCGATTTTTGCCAATCTCGCTCAAGAGATGAGCCGCCAGGTCAGCAATGTGTACGGCATCCATTATTTGTCGACCCCCTCAACCATCTTTAACGGTGATTTAATTGTTCTTGCAAAGCGGCCACACGGTGGTGTCTATGTGATGATCGCTGACGCCACAGGACACGGCTTACCGGCGGCGATCTCCGCGCTACCTGCGACGCGCGCATTCTTTACGATGGCGGCGAAAGGATTACCGCTCGGGGAAATTGTTACCGAAATCAACGAAGTGTTGGTGCGTTTCCTTCCGATGGGAATGATGCTTGCCGCCAGCGTGTTTGAAGTAAGAGCCAATGGCTTTGAAGTCTCTTGGTGGGGCGGCGGTTTGCCTGATGGGTATATTGTCGATCCTGGAGGCGAGATTGTCAGCCGTTTAGTCTCAAGCCACATGCCGTTGGGCGTGCTTGAGCCGCACAAGTTTGAAGCCGACATTGTGCACTACAAACTGGAGCCTGATCAGCAGATCGTTTGCTACACCGATGGCGTGATTGAAGCCGCCAGCCCCAACAATGAACAGTTTGGCGCCAAGCGCCTTGAGGCCTGTTTCACAGGTCAGCGCGCGGTCATCCCAACGCTGTATGAAGCGGTACAAGCCTTTAGCAATCAAGAGGTGCGTGACGATTTATCCATTTTGACCATGCATTTCCCCATTACTGTAGCGGAAGAAGAGGCTTGTCAAACGGTAGAGCAGCAGAGACGTCAAGTGCCGATACATGCCAGTCTGCAATTTGACGGCCATAAGTTGCGTCACCTGTCGGTAATGGCCGAAGTTAGGCAATTTTTACAGGGAATGTTATCGGGTGGTCCACATCTGGATCTGATTTGTTCGGTGGCCTCTGAGCTCTTTTCTAATGCCATCGAGCATGGTTTGCTCAAGCTTGATTCCTCGGTAAAAGATGACCCCGACGGCTTTTTTACCTATTACCAGCAGCGAGAGGATAAACTCAAGCAGCTTGAAGACAGTGCCTGGGTCAAACTTGAGCTCGATTATCAGCCTGACAGTGAGAAGGTCACCATGATTTTGCTTCATAACGGCGAGGGATTTGACTACGAAAAACGCCAGCAAGTTCAAGACGGACACACCTATGGCCGAGGTATCGTTCTCGCCACAGAACTGTGTGACTCGCTGCAATATAGCGAACAAGGGCGCAAAGTGACCGCGATCTATTCATTAAACGCGCCGCACCATTTTCCGCTTTCCGCATGATGCGCAGAGAAGCCTGAAGAGAAGCATCGCGACCGACTGATTATCCACCCAATGAGTGGATGGCGCACTCAACCATAAGATGGGCCGATAAACGGAACTGGTAAACTTTACACTGTAAATAGCGTTGATGGACGTTTCTACAACAAAAGTTCAGTGACCTATGCCTGAATTTGTCACACATTCCATACTGTGTCAGTATCAAATTGAATAGACTGGACAGGTTAAGTGGGTTAAGCAGGTCAGTTATGTGGGACAAGTTAGTATCTCTGTCAGAAGATGAGCAGGGAGTGGTCGCGAAGCTATTGCCAGACATCAGTGTGGATGGAAATTTCGATACGCGTGGATTAGATTCCGCGTTAGCCAATATTGGCGCCAGTGATTTTTATCTGATGGAAGAGGCGGTGAACCGCTTTATCAAGTGTGCGAGAGAAGCGAAAAGTGAAGCGTATGTGGGCTTTCCTATCGCTGAAGTGCGTGACGCGACGGTGGAAGTGGTGCTCTCAGAACACGACATGCTGGCCAGTATGGTGGTGACCGGCGCTTACAAAGGCCAACCTCTGAAAGGACCGCAAATCGTGCATGCCTTGGCGCAATCCCATGTCACTAAAGGCATCAATAAGCTCGCACTGAAAAAAGTGTTGGTGATGAGCCATCAACTCAAACCCGGTGAAACCTTCACTCAACCTGTCGCCAAAGGCAAAAATCCCATCCAAGGCAAAGACGCCAAGTTTGTTCCTTTAGTCAAAGACCCTGCTAGACAAGTGCTCGCTCCCAAAGAATCAGATCAAGATGGGGGCAAAGTGGACATGCTCAACTTAGGCGAGACCATCACCGTCTCAGCAAATGATCCCCTTATGAAACGTGTACCTGCGACGAAAGGGACACCAGGTATGACAGTACAAGGTAAGGTGATTCCGCCTAAGCCTGGTAACGATGCCATGCTCAAAGCGGGCAAAGGCACGAAAGTGAATCCCAACAATCCCAATGTATTGCTGGCTGAGGTATCCGGTATGCCGGTGCTCAAAGAGCGCAGCGTGGAAGTGGAAGATGCACTCTGCTTACCGACCATAGGTGTGGCGACGGGTCATGTTAAATTCAAAGGCAACGTGGTGGTGTTTGGCAACATTGAATCGGATATGGTCGTTCGGGCAACCGGATCACTCACGGTGGGTGGATTTATTGAATCGGCGGATGTTCAAGCGCAAGGTGACATTGAAGTTGCCAAAGGCATCATTGGTCACAATGTCTCTGAAGGCGAAGAAAAGAGCTGTGTGGTGAAGTCGGGCGGCAGCATAAAGGCCAATTATGCACAGTTCAGTGAGTTACAAGCTGGACAAGATATTATTCTCAATGTCCACAGTATGAACAACGCCATTCGCTGTGGTCGCCACCTGGTTGTCGCCGATAGCAGCGAAAAACACGGCACCTTAAGCGGCGGCAGTGCCAAGGTGGGTGGAAAAATCACCTGCGTCGAGCTGGGTGTGGAAGGCGACACCGCGACACATGTTCAGGCGTTTGCGCGCTTTCAGATGTACAAAGATCGCCAAGCCAAGCTCAAAGAACAATATACTCAAGCACAAGAAGCGACCATGGCGGTGGTGCGTAAAGAGCTGGAGTTGAAAAAAATTCCGAAATCTCAACGGACGCCAGAGCAAGAAGAAGAGGTAGAAACGCTCAAACGAGAGAGCAACGCACACCTTGAGAAAGTCAAACGTGCCCGTGATGGCAATGAAGCGGAATTGACCTCTGCACTTGAAGACAACACCATAGAGGTAAAAGGTAAGGTGTTCACCCATGTTACGGTGCAATATGGGGAAGAGAAAGTGATCACTAAGCGCGTCCACGGCCCTAGCATCTTCTCGTTCAATCAGTTTGAAATCAAATGCTCATCTATGTTCGAAGAAGAGGATATCGAACAAGAAGCCTAACGACGTTCACAAGATGTGCAGCCGCGGCAGGCCGAGCGAGTGTGTTTATCCAGCTTGCTGCGCTGTACTTTACAATAAGCATTTTTTAGCGCACGTCGCGCTGAAAACCAATCATCAGGCTTTTGTAAAATAAGATTACCCCCAAACCGCTTCACCAACTCGGTACGATTCTGCTCGATAAACGTGCGGTCATAGCCTATCTCAAAATAATCCAATGCCTGTTCGATAGAGGTGAAACTGGCGAGGGTTTCTGTT
Source organism: Vibrio sp. R15-SG3-ISO1A (assembly GCF_059833955.1). Lineage (NCBI taxonomy): Bacteria > Pseudomonadati > Pseudomonadota > Gammaproteobacteria > Vibrionales > Vibrionaceae > Vibrio > Vibrio sp. R15-SG3-ISO1A. Next base: position 14,624 of record NZ_JCBDGH010000069.1, on the reverse strand, counting down.
ATCGAGTCGGTCATTCGCTTAATCGCTTCTTTCGTTCAGAATGGGTGTCCTATTATTGAACACTCGTTCACCATTGTCTACGATAGTAAGACACTCTCCACAATGGATATGGCAACAATGACGAAGACTTATGCGTTTGATGTCTATGGCACTTTGATTGACACACATTTTGTGGCGACTCAACTGGAAGCGTGGCGTCCGGGGCTGGGGCAGACCATGAGTGTGACTTGGCGAAATAAGCAGCTCGAATACGCGTTTCGACGCGGGTTGATGAACGAGTATGTGCCGTTTTCAACCTGCACCGAACAAGCGCTGGATTACACATGCGCCGCCCATCAAACAATCTTGTCGCCAGAGCAGAAAGCGCAGCTTCTCGACCTCTATCTTCGCTTGCCCTGTTTTGATGATGTCCAAGAAAGCCTAGCCTCACTGGTAGCGAAAGGGCATCGGCTGGTCGCTTTTTCTAATGGTGAACAACACAGTGTTGAGACGTTGCTGCGCCGCGCGGGCATTCGGGACGAGTTTGCGCAGATAATCAGCTGTGAAAAGGTCAAAACCTTTAAGCCCAACCCATCTGTCTATCAGCATCTTCTGTCGGTCACCCAAGACAACGACACCTATTTAGTCTCGAGCAATCCGTTTGACGTGCTGGGTGCGCAATCAGCCGGTATTAAAACCGTCTGGTTGCAGCGCAGCGTGGATGTGCCTTTTGATCCGTGGGGAGTTGAGCCCGATCGCGTTATTCGTCGTTTGACCGAGCTGTAAAAAAGATAGCCGCCTAGGGCGGCTATCTCAGTTAGCTTGTGATTGGCACCACGAGGATATCAATCGGTGACTTATTGATGAGGTGGCGGGAGTAGGAGACAATTTTGCTCCAAAAGTCCTGATGGTGGCCACAAATCAACAGATCAAAGCTGTGTTCTTTAATGGTGTACGTTAATTTCTCACTGAGATCGCCGGTACCGACAAGGAAGTGCTTGATCGGGACAGGTGAATCGGTTTGAAACTTCTCTAGCCATTGGTTGTTGTTTTCGTTCAAAGGTCGACGGCTAGGATCGGCTTGAATATCGACCAAATCAGGGTAGATTTCCCCATGTGTGCCATCGATATGGATGAACGAGACTTGTGCACCCACTATCTCAGCGAGAGACGCGGCGCGTTCAATGAGAACGTTACTCTCTTCAGACAGCTCTAGTGCAACTAGGATATGTTTGTATTTCATAACCACGCCCTCTTACGTCATTGTTTACCCTATAAGCATAGTATTTCTGTGGAAAAAGATGTGTCGGATAGGTCTCGTAATAGCTTGAAAATACCGATCTATCATTTAGATTTTGCCGATTTTTGTCGTTGCGCTCTGGCCTAAAAATGGGAAATATCCTGATAAATATCTAACCTTATTTAGTGCCTAATGGTTCGAGTACACTCAAGTCAGAATCATAAATAAAGAGAATGAACTATGACCTTTCCATCCGATTTTCTTTGGGGCGGAGCCATTGCGGCTAACCAGGTAGAGGGCGCTTACCTCACTGGTGGCAAAGGGCTTTCCACCGCTGATATGCTGCCAAAAGGGATCTTAAACCCACATCAGACCCGCGAAGCGCGTACTGAGGGGATCAAAGATCTTGCCATCGATTTTTATCATCGTTATCCAGAAGACATCGCTTTGTTTGAGGAGATGGGGTTCAACTGCCTTCGTCTATCCATTGCTTGGACGCGTATCTTTCCGCAAGGCGATGAAACCGAGCCGTGTGAAGAAGGGCTCGCCTACTATGACCGACTATTTGACGAATTGGCCGCCCACGGGATGACACCGTTTGTCACGCTTTCACACTACGAAATGCCTTACGCCCTAGTGGAAAATTACGGCGGGTGGGGTAGCCGAGAAGTGATTACCTTCTTTGAGCGCTATGCGCGCAGCGTATTTACGCGCTACAAGGAGAAAGTGAAGCTTTGGCTTACCTTTAATGAAATCAATATGTCGTTGCATGCGCCGTTTACTGGGGTTGGACTTCAAGAAGATGCGAGCGAACAGGCGATCTACCAAGCGATCCACCATCAGCTAGTGGCCAACGCCAAAGCTGTGCAGCTCTGTCATGACATCATCCCTGACGCGAAAATCGGCAACATGCTGCTCGGCGCGATTAACTACCCCTACACCTGTAATCCTGATGACGTTTTGGCGGCGATGGATGAGAACAATAAGTGGCTCTTCTTTGGCGATGTGCAGACCCGCGGTAAGTACCCAGGTTATATGTTGCGTTATTTCCGTGATAACGGAATCACCATCGAGATGGAAGCAGGGGACATCGAAACCCTAGCGGCGGCGAGTGTCGACTTTATTTCCTTCAGTTATTACGCCAGTGGGTGTGCGAGTGCCGATCCGAAGCAAAAAGAGGTGGGCAATATCGTCGACAGTGTCCCAAATCCGTATCTGGAAAAGAGTCAGTGGGGCTGGTTGATTGACCCTAAAGGATTGCGCATTCTGCTCAACTTCCTCCACGATCGCTACCAAAAGCCACTGTTTATCGTTGAGAATGGTCTCGGTGCGCGTGATACCGTGACTGACGAAGGTGAGGTGATCGACGACTACCGTATCGCGTACCTGCGTGATCATTTGGTGCAAGCGCATGAGGCGATACTAGATGGCGTCGAGCTAATGGGCTTTACCAGCTGGGGGCCAATTGACTTAGTCGCGAACTCTACCGCAGAGATGAGCAAGCGCTATGGCTATATCTATGTCGATCGCCACGATGACGGCTCGGGTACCTTGATGCGCCTGCGCAAAAAGAGCTTCTATTGGTATCAAGAGGTCATCAAAACCAATGGGCAGGCGCTCTTGACTCAAGAGTGATGAAGTCAGCAGGATGCCGTAGTATTGGGCATCCTTAGCACGGACCGCTTAGAAGATTGAGCGACTGAGAAGCACATAAACACATAAGCACACAAACATAGAAACAAGGGGCGCTGCTGCGCCTCTTATTGTGCTTGCTGCGTCTGGAGGAAGAAATCCAACGCGGAGTGAAGGTTGGCTCGGCGCTGCTCGATATTATCGTCATTCATTCCAAGAAATGTGGGGTAGAAGGTGCGACCTTTCACTAACGCCAGTAGATTCGTCGCGAGTTCGCGCGCGTTTTGCTGCGGCAGTGTGTTGTGAGCCATGGCGTCGCTTAGCCAATGCTCCATTGGGCAAGTTTTGATCTGTTCAAGATCGTTGAGATGACAACTGCCATGACACATGGCTTCAATCGTGATGGCCACCAGCAGGCGGCGGCGCTCGCTGCTTAAGACAAAATCCAACTGCTGATCGAAAATATCAAACAGCTGAGATTTAATGCTACGGGTCGGATCAAAAGGCGGCAGTTTTTGCGTCTCTTGCTCTTGGTGCAAAATGTGTTCGACGACATTCTGATAGAGCTTCTCTTTCGAGCCGTAATGGGCATAGATGGTGGGCTTTGACGTGCCAGCGCATTTGGCGACAGCTTCAAGCGAGGCACCTTGCACACCAAAATCCTGGTAGCACTCCATTGCTGCCTGAATAATATTCTGCCGAGTTTTTTCGCTTCGTTGACTTCTTTTATCCATACAAAGGTCAGAGCAGTGTTCTAATTTCTTCCATGTGGTCATTGTGTTAACGCTACCATAAGCATGGTCCTACCAGTATGCCCGTCGCTGAGAGTTGAGAGCTGACTCAACATTGCGACACTCGATTGCCGAGATTATCCGCGGCTAAGGATTTGGTTTAGCCCTTCAACCAGATTCACAATGGGCTCAATCTTGCGCCCGACTAGCTCATACGCGTAAGGATCGTTGACCACAAAATGGTTGGCCTCTAAGCCGGTGACTGCGAGATAGCCCTCTATCTCAGATTTGACTATCAGCGGCGCGACCGGCACTTCTAGCACTTTCTTATCCCCATCAAGGACATAGACAAAGCTTTGGGTCTCTTTGGTATGCACCGCCTGTTTAGGGACAAACAGGGTCGCCTGACGTTCTATGGCGTTGAGGTAGAGTTCGGTTTTACTTCCCACTAGCAACTGATTATCAGAATTAGTAAAGGTGGCATAGGCGGAGAGAGTCTGGGCTTGTTCGGTGGTTTTGCTGTCGACAAAACTGAGCGTGCCATCAATAAATTGACCGTTGGCATTTTTTACCGACACTGTCGGTGGCGTGTGCGCTGCGGGATCACTCAGTGTCGTTAGGTAGGGGTAGAGCACGTCATTCGGCGCACTGAAATGGAGCTCCACATCAGAGACGGCGATCAACTCTGTTAACTCCTGACCTTTGGTGACGAAGTTCCCGGCACTGACCAGAATTTGCCCCACTTTGCCTGAAAAGGGCGCGACGATGGTGGTATCGACGAGCGCTTCTTGGGCGACAAGAAGATTCTTTCTCGTCGCGTCAATGGCTTGCCGAGCGCCGTCGAGTCGTTCACCGCGCGTCACGCCGGATTTCGTTAAATCAAGGATATTGTCGAGCGCGCGTTGGTATTCCTCTTGGGCGGCTTGAACCGCTAAACGAGCGAAGGTGGTATTAAATTCAAACAGCGGCGTGCCCTTTTTAACCACCGCACCATCGTTGACCAAGACATTGGTAATCTTGCCTTCCTGATCCGACAGAATCTTCGTGTATTCAGACGCTTGGAATTCACCGGAGAGCTTCTCGAGCCGGATCGCTTGCTTCTCTATCGGCAACTGAACTTGATACGCGTTGGATTGATAACGTTCGCTGGCGTTAGACAGTTGGCAGGTGACACTGAGAGTGGCCGCCGCGCCAAACAGAACGCTGAGGGTGAGTGCTAGAGGCTTCATGTTATCCCTAAACCTTGTGGTCGTTGATCCCAAAACGAGATGGCCGCTGGGCGGCTCGAGATGATTATGCAACATAGATTATTTTAACTTTACCGTTAAGTAAAGTTTTATTGATGGTTTGAATGGGTTGCGTAGGGCGTGCTTTTTATCACTCAGTGAAAATGTAGGTGCTCTTTGTGCTCACTATTCTCGACTTGTAAGAATATAATTTGAACTCACTCTATGACCCAGTTAGAAAAGAATTGACCATGAAAAACGGCAGCGGCCAAGTGAACGAGAAAATCTTACAACTGCTCATGCAGGTGGCGGTCAACGATGAGCCGGTGACCGCCAAAATCTTGAGTCATCAGCTCGGGAAACCACTGAGCAGTTTGTATCGCCACCTCAAAATGTTGAAAGAGTGGAACCTGATTGAAGAGAGTACGCACGACAAAACCTTGATCATCGGTCCGGCGGCTTTGATGTTGATGCGCAGTTACCAATCGAGTCAAAGTGAGCTGGAGTCAGTGTCCGCGGTGCTCAGACGCTTACAAAAGCAGACGGGCGAAATGGCGGCTTACATGGTGCCTGTTGGTTATCGTGCACTGTGCGTCAGCCGAAAAGAGAGCATGCAAGCGCTTAGGTGCAGTTATGTCGAAGGGCAGAGTCAGCCGCTGCTGCATGGCGCTTCATCGAAAGTGATGTTGGCGTATATGCCGAGTGCGCGCTGCGAGAAAATCTTGCGTTACTTTGGCCAAGAGTCGCAATGGGACGCTTGGCAGACCAAATTGGACGCGATTCGAACCCAGGGGTACGCGGTCAGTACCTCTGAAATTGATCCCGGGGTGTCTGGTATCAGCGCGCCGGTGTTAAAGGGTAGCAAACTTGTTGGCGCTGTGTCGGTAATGGCACCGGCTCATCGCGTTGAGATGAACGAGCAAAAAATTGTACTTCATGTATTGCAGGCAGCGAGAGCTCTGCCTCCTGAAAGGTAAAGGATATGTTTAGGCTATTTCAACGGCGCAAGCTACACAGTATTACTGGGCTCTGTTGCGACAAACTCACCTTGCTCAGTGTCAGTGAACAGATCAAACCGATGAGCCAAGTGGAGTTTGATATGGCCAACCAGAGCTTGGAAGAGCTCTACGATTGGCTGGCGGACAAAGTCTCGACCAATATTGGCTATGGCGGTCATTTCAATCTCCAACAAGCGGCCAAACATCACTTGCTTGATACCGTTGCTGCGTTGATGGAGTCGGCCAGTTTACCTGTGCTCTTTGCCAATGACGGTGAAAGCTTACTGCATGCGCTGCCGATGGTGGCGAGTCAAGGCAGAGAGTTGGGGTTTATCCATATCAGCCGCAGCTTGGATATCAAACCGACTCTAGAGCCTGAGAAAGGCTCGCTGTTTCATTTTGTCTTGCAGCGCAGTCAGCAAAGCCGCTTGTTCTGCCTTGGCGTGGATTCGGACAATCAAGATCCGAAGCTGCTTGATTATGCAGAAGATCTCGGCTGTGATTGGTTGTCCGTCAACGAGTGCCACTTTCGCTCTCGTTTTACTGTGAAGCAGCAGTTGAGCCACTACTTGTCACATTGTGATGACGTGGTGATCAATATTGATCTCGCCAGCTTACAGCCCGTGACGCGGTTGGAATCCGATACGTTGATCGAAGTGCAGATGGTCAATCGAGTGTTACGCCAAGTTCTGCTTTCAGGCAAGGTGCGCTTAGTGCAATTTGTCGGTTACAAAGACAAGCACATTTATTCGAAAGAGACATTGGGTGTGGTGAATGGCTTGGCGTCACTGTTTCCCAGTCATCATAGAGCAGCGTAATGCTCAAGTGGGTGAAAAACGGGGGCCTATAAAACTACTAAAGCTGGCGGTTAAGCCAGCTTTGTTGGGGTTGCACAGTTATTGAGGTTTGCTGTTCGTGTTTTTGTTCGAATCTTTCCAGTATTGAATACGAACACGATGCAATTGTGCTTTTCTCATTTTCTTCATGATAATCCCTCACGTTAAATACCATGCTCTTCATTGAGCAGATGTGAATCTAGTTCCTCATGAACAATTTCAATTTAGCGGCGAAATGCGCGAAACACCAGTGTTTTGATCACAAATTTTTCGCGAAATTGGCGTAATTTCTAATTTACATGTGACTGAGATCGCCATTTATTGGTCTTGTCATGTAATCGAAGTAAAAGCATCATCTTTACTTTGTATTTGTTAAACAAAACCTTAACTGATGTGTAACCTTGCTCGCCTAACATTTGCTCGCTTATATAATGATAACTCAGCAAGGAGTCAGCAATGTGGGATCGTGATGAACAGGATTCACAATTCAGCCAGATGATCGAAGCGCGACTATCTCGTCGTCGTTTCTTAGCCGGAACCGCTGCCGTCAGTGCAGGGGCGTTTCTTTCCCTCAACCCGATCGCGAAAGCGATAGCGGCATCAAGTGATAGTCGTTTGCTCAACTTCGAAGCAGTGCCAGCCTCGACAAAAGATGCGATCATCGTACCTAAAGGTTATAAAGCCACGCCGCTTCTCTCTTGGGGTGATCCTATTTTTGCTGATGCGCCAGAGTTTGATCAAAGCGGTAAGCAAGATTCAGCCGCGCAGGCGCGTCAGTTTGGTGACAACACCGACGGGATGAGCCTATTCCCTATCAGTGACGATCGCGCTGTTATTGCGGTGAACAACGAATACACCAATTACGAATACTTGTTCGAACATGGCGGTAAAGCGATGACGGCGGACGACGTATTAAAAGCGCAAGCGGCACACGGTGTGACGGTGTTCGAAATCGTCAAATCCGGCGGAGAGTGGAAAGTGGATAAAGCAGGGAAACGCAACCGCCGTATTACCGCTAACACAGAAATGCGCCTGACAGGCCCAGCGGCGGGTCATGCGTTGATGAAAACCAAATTGGATCCTTCAGGCTTAGCGCCACTCGGCACCTTTAATAACTGCGCCAACGGTCAAACGCCTTGGGGCACATACTTAACCTGTGAAGAGAACTTCCACGGCTATTTTGGCACCAGTACGACGGCAGAGTTGAGCGACGATCATAAACGTTACGGAATCAAAGCAGCGAAGAGCAGTTACCAGTGGCATGACACCGATGAGCGTTTCGATGTCGCTAAGCATCCGAATGAGCCACACCGTTTTGGTTGGGTTGTGGAGATCGATCCAAACGATCCGACGTCGACGCCGCTTAAGCGCACTGCACTCGGGCGATTTAAGCACGAGAATGCGGCACTGTTGATCAACGATGATGGTCATGTCGTGGTGTACCTAGGTGATGATGAGCGTGGGGAGCACATTTACAAATTTGTCTCTCGCGATCGCTACCAACCGGGCAATGATGCTGCCAATCGCAACTTGCTTGAAGAGGGCACCTTGTATGTCGCCAAGTTCGAGATGGACGACAACGAGTTGAAAGGCAAGGGGCAGTGGATTGAACTGACTTATGGCAAAAATGGTCTGACTAAAGAGAACGGTTTTAACGATCAAGCCGAGGTGATGATTTTTGCACGTCGCGCTGCGACTCAAGTTGGCGCGACTACGATGGATCGCCCAGAGTGGGTGGCGGTGCACCCAGACAACCAACACGTGTTCTGTACCCTCACCAATAACAAAAACCGCGGCGTAAAAGAGGGCCAACCTGTCGGTGGTCCTAACCCTCGCGCTGAGAACCACTACGGACAAATTGTTCGCTGGGTACCGACCTCGGGCGATCACACCCAAGCAGAGTTTGATTGGGATTTGTACCTGATTGCTGGCAACCCAACGGTGCACAAAGATTCGCTCTACGCGGGTAGTGACAACATCAACGCCGACAACATGTTTAATAGCCCGGATGGTATCGGCTTTGATAAAGCCGGTCGTTTGTGGATTCAAACGGACGGAAACTACTCAAATCAGGGCGATTTTGCAGGTCAAGGGAACAACCAAATGTTGTGCGGCGATCCTAATACTGGTGAAGTGCGACGTTTCTTGACGGGGCCAATTGCTTGTGAGATCACGGGGCTGACCTTCTCCGCCGACTACAAAACCATGTTTGTGGGTGTTCAGCATCCGGGCGAGAAAGGTGCGCCTTCTCACTACCCTGGTGGTGGTGACAGCAAGCCTCGCTCCACCATCGTTGCCATTACCCGTGAAGATGGCGGCGTTATTGGCGCTTAAGCTGTCTCACTGTTTGCATCAACAATCATTCGCATCAAGATGGGCGCCACGAGCGCCCATTTTTTATTGCCGATATCCACATTGGCATATTTATGCGATCGCTCGCATAAAAAACGTCAAGGTTTCGTGTGTTCACCGCAAAGAGTGTTGCGCTTCACAATCGCAATCCCTATATTGAAAGAGTACTCAGCATAACCTTAAGGTGTTCTAATCCGAATAAACTCCAGATAACAATACGACATTGAGCGATTGACCCGGCGAATCTAACCCATTTCTATTGGTGCAGACGCCCCAACGTAAAAAGAATAAAGTCTATCTGAGCGCCTTCTGATGAGAGAAGTGGCACCTTTAGGTTATTAAGTACGGTGATGATAACTGAGGAGGAGGTTAGGCTATGGTATCACTACTTTGGGTAGCATTAGGTTGTGTGGTCTTCTTATGTTGTTGGAGTGCTCAGCATGGTCTCCCTATGCTGGGGCTTAAACTGGATGAGTCCGATCTACTGATTATTTCTGAACTCGCTGGCGAAGACGTCTTAGAGGCATGACCTCAAATAACGACGATAATGAGCGTTGAAGCAGCAGCAAAAATGGAGCCTTGGGCTCCATTTTGCGTTTCAAGCCTATCGAAAATTTTGGCTATGGCAGTGCGTTGCGTTATAGCGAGATCACGTCCGTCAACTTATCCACCACCGTATGAAAACGGGCTGGCCACGCTCTTTGTTTCTTGCTCACCAAATACAGGGTCTCGACGACGGTTTTCTTTGGCTGATGAACAGCAAGTTGATCGCGCAAGGTGAAAGAGCTGAATGCGCTGTGTGGCAGCACCGTAAAACCGAGCCCTTTGGCAACTGGCAGAAGAATTTGGCTGAGTTGGTTGATGTAGCCCGAGGTGCGCAGGGCGCGAATATCAATCCCCGCCAGCGCTTTGTCGCCACACTGCGAAAAGTAGAGCGAGAGATAGTGCTCGGCGTCGGGATGGCGAATTAAGCCGAGCTCAAGGAGAAGTTCAGGGGTAATAGGCTCGTCGACGTTTGCCGGCACAATCAAACACATGGTTTCTTGACCTATCTCTTGCGCTTCGATTCTCGGGTCGAGCGGGATGTGAGTGACAAGGCCCAAATCGGCGCGCCCCTCAGCCAAATCGTCGATGATCTTACGGTTGGGGGCGACTTCCAGCTTGACGACCAGTTGTGCAAATTCACACTGTAAATCGAGCAGATGCGGGTAGATAAGCTGCGCCAACGCGCCAGAGCAAGAGACCGACACCTCACCGCGATGCGCGTCGTCCTGAGATAACGAAGCAATCAGGTCTGTTTCTTGTTTGGCGCGCTGCTTTGCGTATTGATAGACCTGTCTGCCTTGTTCCGTTACTTCAAAGCTCTTGTTGTGACGCGCAATCAGTGGGTAGCCGCAAGCCTGTTCGAGCTTTTTGATGTGCTGGCTGACACCGGGCTGAGTCATGAACAGCTTTTCTGCGGTATGAGTAAAGTGGCCGGTCTCGACCAAGGTTTGAAACGTTTTGAGCCAGAGTGGATTGAGCATAACCGTCAAATCAATAACGAAAATTTATAAAATTAAGAGTAAACGATAATGTTCTGTGTGCCAAACGTCGCGTTCGTATCGCCCACTCCTCGATTCACTCGGGTTATTTAAGTGATCTGAATAGGTTGCATCTGCGCTATCACAGGGTTAAGGTTGGCGACATAGTCGGGGAGCGTTCCTTCTGCTCGAGTCATAACGATAGCTTGATTAACGAGCCTGTCGTAGAAGCATAGAAGGAGGGCTGAGATCGCATCGCGAGACCCGTTGAACCTGATTCAGTTAGCACTGACGTAGGGAACTATTCATAACGCGGTGTCGTGGGGTCGCCACAATCTCGCCCGTTATGTGTTGTGCTTGGCCAACGCGCTCTGCACACAGTTCCTGACGCGTGCGTGAGGAACACCGATGAACCAAACCGCATTTTATGACCCTCAAACTCCGATTGTCCTAACCATCGCTGGCTCCGACAGTGGCGGCGGCGCGGGCATCCAAGCCGACATCAAAGCGATCAGTGCAACAGGCAGTTACGCCTGCTCCGTTATTACGGCAATTACCGCGCAAAATACCTGTGGCGTTCACGCCATTCATCCTATCCCTATCGACCATGTTCAAGCGCAGCTCGATGCGGTATTGAGCGATCTCAATGTCGTGGCGGTGAAGGTTGGCATGTTGGCCGACGCTGAAATCATCCGTGTCGTGGCACAAAGTTTGTCGTCGTATCAGCCCAAGTTTCTAGTGGTGGACCCGGTAATGGTGGCCACCAGTGGTGACAGCTTACTGCACGCCAGTGCGGTGGGTGCGCTCAAGAAAGACCTGCTACCGCTTGCCGATATGATCACACCAAACTTACCCGAGGCGGCGGCGCTGACTGGGCGAGCAACGCCGACATCGGAAGAAGAGATGGGATCGATGATTGACGCCCTGCGCGCCTTGGGCGCCAAAACAGTGCTTCTTAAGGGCGGGCATTTAGAGGGCGAAAGCAGCAACGATCTGCTGATTGAAAGGAGTGGCAGTGAATTGATTCGCGCTAAGCGAGTCGCCACTCATAATACTCATGGTACGGGCTGTACGTTGTCATCGGCCATTGCGTCCTATCTTGCCCAAGGGTATCGGCTGCACAAAGCGGTCCATTTGGCTAAGCAATACATCTCACAAGCCATTGCGCATGCCGACGAACTCTCTGTTGGTCAAGGACATGGGCCTGTGCACCACTTTTTCTCTGGCCACCAAAATGTGCGTTAATCGCGATGGTGTGCAGTCACAACATAAGGGCCCTTATTTGGGCATCGAGACCGAGCCAGAGCGGCTAGAGTTGAGAATAAAACGCGCCGCGTCATAGCGATCGTTGGAGAGAGGAATGTAGCCAGAATGGGAGACGACTTTGTTGATGTTGTCTCTGTCGATATAACTATCGACAAAGCGTTTCAATGATGGCCGTTTCTCTAGCGCCTGTTTGTTCACGTAAATAAACAGAGGGCGGGAAAGTGCGGTATATCGCCCCATAATTACGTTCTCGACACTGGGTTTGACGGCGTTGGCGCCTGAGGGAGAGATGGCGATCGCTTTCAACTTGTCTTGATTTTGCAAATAGTAGGCAAAGCCGATAAACGCCATGGCGTTGGGATCGGCGGCCACTTCGGCGACTAAGGCTTCATCGTCTTCATTTGCGGTGTAGTCTTGTCGACTCGCTTTGCCATCCAGCACCACCTCAACAAAATAGTCATAAGTGCCTGAGTCTGATCCAGGGCCGTGCAGGACGATGGGGCGATCAGGGAAGTGCGGATTGACTTGCTGCCAGTGAGTTATCGTGCGTTCAGCGGTGCTTTCCCAGAGTGTTTTCAGTTCATCAAGAGAGAGCGCATCGATCCACTGATTTTCTTTGTTCACCACCACGGTTATTGCATCGAGTGCGACAGGGAGCTCAATATAGTCGATGTGGTTGATCTCACACAGCGCTCGCTCTTTCTCTTTAATCGGGCGAGAGGCGTTAGATATATCCGTGCGGCCTCGGCAAAACTTACGAAATCCGCCACCTGTGCCAGTGATACCTACTACCACTTGGGTGTTGTGCCGCTCGGCACGCATAAAGTGATCGGCGACGGCTTGGGTAATCGGGTAAACGGTACTCGACCCTTCAATTTTGATCAGATCTTTCCCGTGTGTCGTGGTACTCATCAGCGCTAGGCATACAGAAGCAAGAACAGTCGAACGCAATCGAAAAGTCATGGTTGAGCACAAAGGAAGAATCAACATACCGCGACTATACGAGCTAGCACTTTTGAGCTCAATATCTTCACGTGAACTGTCACTAAAGATTCATCAATCACTCATCAATAATAACTACGCTGAATATTTTCATGGGGATGTAACATTTCTTCACTAGGCTGACTCGCCTATGTTTTTATTCCTGCCCGCAAAATACGTGGGTAAACGTTCGTGTGATGCTATGAAGCGCAAATTCATTTTTACTTCCATTCTCGCCTTGTTGGTGATCACGTTTACGTCGGCGCTGGTGACCCAAGCGACCCACCTGTTAGTGAAAAAGTCCCCGCTTGCGGAAGCGGCCGCTGAAATTAAAGTCAACGGTACGCTGGCCTACCTTTGGTTTGATGAGATCATGTCGGGCGATACCGCTCAGTCGATTCAGGAAGTGTGGTACTACTTAGAAATCGCCGATTGGCATGTGGTCGCGCTGCTTGAAGGCGGCGAGAGTATCATGGGCAATTATGAGCCAGTCACGGACAACGAATTACGTGAGCGTCTGGTTGAGCTTCGCAAAACGCTGGCGCAATTTCGCCTTCATGTGGAATCCACCTACCAAAAAATTCAGGCGCAGCGAGCGGATGCGTTTTTAAGCGCCGGACGCGACGAGCAATTTTTGGAGTTTGCCAGCCAAGCGGATGAGATCCAGCGCGTGATCAAAGCCAGTTATGAGTCTGGGATTTCCAATTACACGCAAACCAGCATCACCCTGATTATTGCGGTGATTGTGATTGCTGCCTACTCAATACGATTGCAGCACCGCTATGAGAAAAACCGCGATCAATTGCTCCACTCTCTCACGCAAGCCAAAGCCGCAATAGAGGAGAAAAATGAGCAACTGCACAACCGAGCTTACTTCGACCCTTTAACTGGGTTGCCAAACCGAGCGCTGTTTTTAGACCGACTAGGCCAATCTATCCTCAACGCGGACCGCTCGAAAAAGCCGTTTGCTTTACTGTTCATCGATTTAGACCATTTTAAAGACGTCAACGATCTCTATGGGCATGAGATGGGCGACCGCTTGCTTGAGCAAGTCGCAAAGCGGATTGAGAGCAGCATTCGCATCACCGACTTGTCTGCGCGCTTCAGCGGTGATGAGTTTGTGGTGGTGCTGAGTCACTTAAACAGCGTTAATAGCGCAATCAGTGTTGCCAACCGTATCGCCTCCAAGTTGATAGATACCTTGCAGCAGCCGTTTCACATAGAGGGTGTGGCGGTGAATGTGTCCGCCAGTATTGGCATTTCGCTCTATCCCGAAGACAGTGCGACGCAAGACAGCTTGCTACGCTACGCGGACAACGCCATGTATCACGCCAAAGCGATGGGCAAAAACAATTTTCAGTTTTACTCCAAAGAGCTCAACCGCATTGCGATGTCGCAAAAAGAGACCGAGAGCGATCTCAATAAAGCGATTGAGCGTGATGAATTCGAGCTGCACTTTCTGCCCAAATGGCAGTTGAACGATGAGAAAGTGGTCGGCGTTGAAGCCTTAGTGCGTTGGAACCATCCCACCAAAGGGCGGTTGTACCCCAATGATTTTATTCCCGTGGCCGAATCCACCGGTTTGATTTGCTTGCTTGATTTGTTGGTGATGCGCAAAGCGCTGCAAGCCAAGAGAAAGTGGTTAGATGACGGCGTCGAAACTGGGGTGGTGGGAGTGAATATTTCCGCGAAGAGCTTAAAGCATCCGGGCTTTTTTGACAGTTTGAAAAAGGTCATTGTCCAGTCCGGCGTTCCGACACGCTACTTAGAGGTGGAAATCACCGAGACCGTGATGATTGAGAATACCGAACTCGCGCAGGTGATTTTCAAAGAGTTGCAGCAACTGGGTGTGCGCGTGGC
>NZ_JCBDGH010000068.1:0-54953 GCF_059833955.1 Vibrio sp. R15-SG3-ISO1A | reverse complement strand
GAATTCTCTAATTTTGAATTAGTTCACATTATTGTTCAAATACTTTCGGGCGCACATGTGTTAACTGAACAGTGTTTTAATTAATAAATTCAAACAATTAACAATAAAACACTATTTTATTAGCTCGTTAAAATTAGAGCGACAACACTAGTGTTTCAAACCAATGACACCCGTTAATTGGCTAAAAAATCACAGTAGAGAGAAAGTTTTTGCTCACATTGTCATCACTCGAACAATTCAAAGCAAATTAGCACTTTACAACCTTTCTCCAAGTACCTAATATACGCCTCACCGACGGAGAGATGGCTGAGTGGTTGAAAGCACCGGTCTTGAAAACCGGCATACGTTAATAGCGTATCTAGGGTTCAAATCCCTATCTCTCCGCCACTATTCTAGAAAAAACCGCTGTTTTTACAGCGGTTTTTTCGTTTCTGGGATCTGGTTTTTCTTTTCGAGACACTCTATGTTGAATAGAGTAAGTACGATAGGAAAGGGAACGCATGCCGCTTAGACCATTCAACAAAGGTGACATTGACCAACTCATTGCTTGGATCGATTCTTCTTCGCTCAATTACCAATGGGGCGGGCCTACCTATCAATTCCCCCTCACGAAAAGACAGATCGTTAGACACATTAAACGTCAAGAAGTGACGCCATTTCTCTATGAACGTGATGAACAGAGAGTTGGTGTTGCCGAACTATTTTTTGTTGAAGAGGGGCACTATCGTATATGCCGAGTGTTTGTCAGTGATTCACACAGAGGCCAAGGCGTGGCCAAGCAGATGCTTAAGGCGCTGATCATTCACGCGGCGACAACACTGATGGTCCGAAAACTCTCTCTGGTTGTGTTTGCACACAATCACCCCGCTATCCGCTGTTATCAATCCCTTGGTTTCGAAACGCTGGCGTTTGAACAAGGTGCACGAAAGCATGGAGGTGTGTCTTGGGATTTGATCAAAATGGAATTGATTCTTTGATGTCTCGGTTCATTGTGTTGGAAGTGACCAGCTTTCTCAATAACGAAAATGAAAGAATAGAAGGTGACCTTTGGCTCTGGGGAAAAGTTTCGAGTTGACCTAAGCGTGACGCCAGAGTGTGCTTTTTCTACAAAGTTATTATTTTCATGACTAAGAAAATAGTATGAAGTGATTTTACTTCTCTCTATTTTTCATTGTGTTGCCGTGTGATCATTAGGGTATACCTTATTGTCACCATTCAGTGCAATCTACAATTAGTTTAGATTTATCACTTTTTTCAAAGTTGATGTTCACTCCAGTCATGTTTATGAGAGCAACTCTTATTTTGGGATGAAAATAGAAATAGGCACTCGCACTAGAGTTTGAGCACTATATACTCAGTCTTTCATAATAAATGGTTCAGTCTGATGTCTACAATGTGGCTGATTAAGCAGAATCCATGCTTTTTGGTTTAGCAATAATGGAGTCAATGTTTTTCTCATAAATATTTATGGATGAAAATAATGATGAAACAACGTCAGCTACATCTTAACTTGGTTACTCAACCTAGCTTACAAAATAAAAGTTTTAGAGCAACGATTGCAGAAAAAACGGACCAACCTGTTCGGCTTATTGATTCGAGTGCCTGTCTGCAATTTCATCAATCGATACAGCCTTCTATCATGATGTTTGATTATCAATTGAAGTGGCCGATAGAAGTCTGTAAGCATTTTAATTCCCAGGATAACGTGTCTGGCATTGTCTTGCTGAATGTTGATCCACAAACGCGAGCCAGTGAATTGGCACGTTGGCAGAAACTTCGCGCCGTGTTTTATACAACAGATTCACTTGAACACGTATGTGAAGGCTTACGTGCAATTTCAAGAGGAGAAAGCTGGTTATCACGTAAATTGTGTCATGATTTGCTCGATTATCTGCAGAAGAGAAGTCCGATTGAAAAGAGCCTGCACTGCGATGATATGGTTCTGACGAGACGCGAAAGGCAAGTGTTAAAGTCCTTGACGTCAGGGGGTTCAAATACCGACATTGCTGAGACGCTGTTTGTCAGTGAGCACACCATTAAGTCCCATTTGTATCGTATATTTCGAAAAATTGATGCACAAAACCGATCACAGGCAATTATGTGGGCGAAAGAAAATCTTTAAAAAAGGGCAATAAAAATTAGAGGTGGACGAAAAGCAGCGTAACGACGCTGCTTTTTTTATACGCGTAGTATGAATCGATCCACAACGTAAATAGAGAAAAGTATGAGTAACTATTCATACTTTTTCTCCCTTGTTACGCCTATTTCTCACACTCCAAATCATTCTTATCTTGGTTCTAGGATGACGGATGTTCTTGTTTAAGATAATTGACGTCTCAGGAAGGAAGTAACTTTTGAGACGCAATTAAACGTCAATGAAATGAATAGGTACAAAAGGGAAATACTATGAAAAAGTTAGCAATCACCGTCGCCATTCTTGCTGCGACTGGCAGTTCACTTGCACAAGCCGAAATGAAATCTGCAGCAACCACGATTTCTAAGACCGTCGCAGAGGAATGTAACATCGGTATGTGGGCAACCAACGAAGATGGAAGCGTTGGCGGTTCAGTCAGTGAAGTGGGTGAACAATATGTAACGAGCGAGCTGAATGATTTAGGGGATGGCAGCCAATCCATCACAGGTAAAGTAAAATGTAATGCGTCAGGTGGCTTCAAAGTGAATGTTGTGGCGACCAATGGGCACCTGTCAAACAATGACTCAGCACATGAGCGCACCGTGGCTTATAAGCTCGATAAATTACCTCAAGCCGGTCAGCCATTTAACTACAGCTTTAGTAGTGCTTTTGCTCCCATAGCTGGCAATGCATATGAGGTAGGTGAAGGTTCAAGTACCGCATTGACGACTTTCAAAATCAAACTGGTCCCAGAGGGCTCTTTTGATTACTCCGGTGTTTATACCGAGACACTAACGTTCGACCTCGTTGCGCTATAACGAGAAGTTGGGAGGGGAAACCCTCCCTATCTTTGTAGACAGTGAGGGAATAGTATGCGCTACCTTATCGCTCTATTGATCTTAATGGCTTGTCCTGTGCTGGCCAACTTCAACATCTCGCCACTAACTGTATCTCTTGGCGTAAAAGAAAAATCGGCGAGTTTTACCTTAGAAAATCTTAGCTCTGAGCGTGCTGCCTACGAGATAGTCGCGACGACACGCCGTATTGCGCTCGATGGCGAAGAGCAACGTGAAGCGACTAAGTTACTACGCGCTTTCCCATCCAAGATTATCTTGGAGTCGGGGCAGAAGAAGCGGATTAAAGTGGTGTATCTTGGTAAGCGAAATCTCACCAGTGAGCAAGCCTTTCGTGTGTTGTTTCAATCGCTAGATATTGATGTCTCGAAGCAGCAAGAGCAGTCAGTCAAAACAAAATACAACTTTGCAACAGCTTTATACGTTACCCCTGATGAAGCTAAGGCGAAGTTGATATCGACACTAGTTGAGCAAGGGCAGGGCTACATTCTGCAACTCAAGAACGCAGGCAACAAACATATCGTCCTGACGGATTGGAAGTTAGAGCTCAGTAGCCAGCAAGGCAGTACGCAATATGAGGGAACACTGCCCGATATTAATGTTTTAGCCGACAGTGAAGTGCATATCCCACTCAATCGTGTGCAAGGGCGCTACGACCAAGCGCAAGTGTTGCTTCAATAACGCGCATTGGAGGCAAGGAGTGCTATGGTGCGTGGCGTGAAGTGTGGGTCTTGTGCTGCCCTACTGCTGAGTCTGGTAGCGCCGTTGAGTTCTGGCTCTGTGCTGGAATTTCCGCTCGATGTGATCGTGTTCGATAAGCCATATGAAATAACGGCATACCTTGATGATGAGAACGAAACGTATTGGGCGCTCAGCGGTGATGAGCTTATCGAGGTACTGGCGCAGTCATTAGACAGCACGAGACTAGAGTCATTGAGAAGCCAGTTCGCTGACAGCGAGATAACCAACAAGCAATTGACCGCGCTTGGATGGCAGGTTCAATATTTACCCGATGAGCTCAGGATCATTATCGCTATCCCCGTCGAAGAAAAACAGATCATTGATTTACCTATGACGATGCGAGGCTCGCATGTCCCTCCGCAAGGTATTGAGCACGTGACGCCAAATTTATTTAGCGGTGTGATCAACACCAGTCTGTCACATTCTAGAAACTTGGTTGACACTGAGTATCAATCGACGTTGATGACTTTAAAAGGCGCTATCGCGTTAGGTCATTTCACACTGGAAGATCAGCATAGCTACAGTTATCGGCATTGGGATGGGCAAGGTCAGTGGTATCGAAATCAAACTCGCCTGACTTACGACTTACCTGATGATTTTGGCTTGTTTCAGCTGGGGGACTACCAAACACAGACCTCGATTAGCACTTTACCGGGTGGAGACTTATTTGGTTTGTCCTACTCTTATCAGCCCCGATACTTGAACAGTTTCAATCGTCCAAACAGCGTGCCTCTAACCTTAGAGTCGGCATCTCTTGTGACGGTTCGTATCAATGGTGAAGACTATCGAGTGCTGAGGTTGGCAGCCGGTCAATACAACATCCGCGATTTACCGTTGGAACAGGGGGTAAATGAAGTCGAAGTTGTTTATGTTGACCAGAGTGGTGTGGAACAGCGCCGATTCTTTAATGTTGTCGACAGTCCTGATCTGATACTACAAGGCGATTTGGAAACGCAATGGGTGGTGGGTGTCGTACAAGACTATGACGACGACGGTTTCAAGTATCTCGATAGAGATAAACCGGGTGCCCAAGCCATTATGTCTTACGGTGTGACTGATTGGTGGACGAGCGCTCCTCAGGTTGAGTGGAGAGAGGAGCGCAAAAAATTTATGCTGAGCAACAATTTTGCGCTCAAAGACTATTTTATTTCCATTGATGGGTATTATCTCGAAGAGTCGGATGTGTATAGTCACCAAGGCAATATCAGCTTCTATGCCGATACGTTGCTTGCTGACAGTTTAGAAAGTGTCAATGTGAACTACGAACTGAATGATTCGTCGGCTGCCGAACATTTGACACACACAGTGTCGTTGAGCTCCGGTGTCCGTACACCACTTCAGAACGGGTATTTATCATTCGTTTTGAGTAACGCATTCGAAAATAGTGAGAGCGTCAAGCAAACTGCGTCGATCAATACCAGTTATCGTTGGTTTAATCGGTTGAGTACCAGCTTGAATTTTCGCTGGGAGCGGGCCTATGGTGAAGACAACCACAGTGTCTATTTTTCGATGTCTCTGCCATTGAATTGGAACAATGTCAGTGTCTATTCGCGCTCCTCTTATGATACGCGTACCGATGTGAACAAAAATGAACTGACCGCATCGCAGTTTCAAACCGACTATTACTGGCGCACCAGTGCGAGGTTCAATGATACGGATTACGAGGGCTTCGATGGGTACGGGAAAATCTACGGAGATAGGGTTGATTGGAACGCGCGCTACTCGACCAGCAATGAAAACACAGACAGCAAAAACCGAACCCTGACAGTGGGTGCAGAGACCGCGGTGGCTTGGGCGGGCAGCGAGGTAGTTTGGACATCACCCGTGTCAGGAAGCTTTACCATAGTCTCATTGCCTGAAGAGTTTCAAGACACCTACGCGTTAAAAACGGACCGATACGGTCGGATGAAGATTGTTCCTAAAGAAGAGGGAGAAGGGTCGTATAAGCTAGTTGAGGGGGCCAATCGCAGTTATAAAACCATCAACGTTGACGGTAGTGAGCTCGACTTCAACGAAGAGCTGATGGTCAGTAAGTTTGCATCGATTAGCCATCGGCGATCGGGTACGGCTTACGAGCTATCGATAAGTCGTGGTTATTTTGTGAGCGGCCAATTTTATGACCGCAATGAACAGCCCATCGTAGACTTGGTCGGTGAGTTTCAAAAAGAGAACTCCTCACAGACCTACCCGTTTTTTACCGGTGAAGATGGCAGCTTTGAGCTGGATATTCTCCCTCCGGGCCATTACCGAGTCTACTTTTATGATGGCGCTGCGCAAGAGATGATTGTTCAAGTCAGAGAAGATCAGGTCGTGGATGGGACTTTCATTGATTTGGGACCATTGCAGGTGAACACCAACTAACAGACAAGAGCAGCGCACACGGTATGAGTGCGCTGCTAATGTTAGTGCTTAATTCACCACCTCAGACCAAGCGAGCACGCCACGCACGGCGCGTTTCCAACCACTGTAGCGGGCTTCACGTTTCTCCGGATCATCGTGAGGGATAAAGGTATGATCGATTTCCGCTTTGTTGGAGACTTCCTCCAAACCATCCCAGAATCCGACCGCAATACCGGCTAAGTATGCGGCGCCTAGTGCGGTCACTTCGGTTACTTTTGGTCGCTGAACTTGGGTGTTTAAGATGTCAGCTTGGAATTGCATCAAGAAGTTGTTCGCCACAGCGCCGCCATCGACTCGGAGTGTGGAGAGTTTGATGCCAGAATCGGCTTGCATCGCATCAATCACATCGCGGCTTTGATAGGCGATACTCTCCAGCGTGGCACGAATGATGTGATTCGAACCTGTGCCTCGTGTCATTCCGACAATGGTGCCGCGAGCATATGCATCCCAATACGGTGCGCCCAACCCAGTAAACGCCGGCACCACATACACACCATTGGAAGAGTCTACTTTGGTCGCGAAGTACTCTGAATCGTGGGCATCTTCGAGCAATTTCATTTCATCTCTGAGCCACTGAATCGATGCGCCGCCCATAAAGACAGAGCCTTCGAGTGCGTAGGCGACTTCACCTTTTGGCCCGCAAGCAAGGGTCGTGAGGAGGCCATTTTTCGAGGTGACTTTCTCATGACCGGTATTCATCAGTAGGAAGCAGCCGGTTCCATAGGTGTTCTTGGTTTGGCCGGGCTCGACACACATTTGACCAAACAGCGCCGCTTGTTGATCGCCAGCGATACCGGCAATAGGGATGCGAGTGCCGCCTTTACCGCCGATGTTAGTTTTGCCATACACTTCTGAAGACGGTCTCACCTCAGGCATCATGGATAGGGGAATGTTGAACTCTTGCAAGATGCGTTCATCCCACTCAAGGGTGTTGATATTAAACAACATGGTACGAGAGGCGTTGGTGTAATCGGTGACGTGCACACGCCCTTGAGTCATCTTCCAAACCAGCCAGGTATCAACGGTGCCAAACAGCAACTTCCCTTCGTTCGCCAGATCGCGGGCGCCTTCAACATTGTCGAGAATCCATTTGACTTTGGTTCCGGAAAAATAGGGGTCTAACACCAGGCCAGTGTTCTCTTTGATGTAGCTTTCAAGGCCGGAACGTTGCTTCAACTCTTTGCACAAGTTGGCCGTGCGACGACATTGCCAGACAATCGCATTGTAGATGGGCGCACCGGTCTCTTTGTTCCATACCACGGTGGTTTCACGCTGATTGGTGATACCAATCGCGGCGACCTGATCTGAGGTGATGCCTTTTTGCCCTAGCGCTTCGATGAGTGTCGAGCTCTGTGTGGCATAGATTTCCAGTGGGTCATGTTCTACCCAGCCGGCTTCGGGATAAATTTGCGTGAATTCGCGCTGTGCGACGCTGACGATGTTGGCGTCGTGATCCAGTACAACGGCGCGAGAACTGGTAGTTCCTTGGTCAAGAGCAACAATATATTGAGTAGTCATAGGGTAATCCTTGTTATCACGTTATGCTTTTTTGTAGGTAGACCTTGTCGAGTTGACGAGGCACCGCGTGCATTATGGGTGCACTTCATTATCTTCAACGACGCAATCATCACATTGCGCTGGGCTGGTGCAGCCGCCATCGTCGGGGAGGTACGCGCCGATGACTTTCGGGTACAGCCAACCGCCAAAGCAGGCGCCAGCGATGGGAGCGATGATGGGGACGATGAAATAAGGAATCTCTTTCGCGCCAGTGAGAGCGTAGTCCCAGCCCGCTAAGAAAGAGAACAGCTTAGGACCAAAATCGCGCGCGGGATTCATCGCAAAGCCGGTCAAGGGACCTAATGAGCCGCCAATCGTTGCGACCAGCAAGCCAATCAATAGTGGTACCATCGCTCCGCGAGATTCACCACCGTTGTTGGAATCACCAAAGGCCAAAATGCCAAACATCAGCACGGCGGTGATGGAAAACTCCACGGCCATCGCGCCGCCAAAGGAGAGCGATGGGTTAGGGAAGGTGGAGAAAATACCGGCGGTCGCCAGCGCTTCAGGCGTGTCTCTTGCGATGCCGTTAGTCAGTTCCCATTCGACGAACAGATTGCCATATAAGCCATAGATGAGCGCCGCCGCGCAAAACGCGCCAGCGATTTGTGAGCCGATGTAGGGGATGACTTTGTGTTTTTCAAACCCATGGAAAGCCGCAAGCGCGATCGTCACCGCTGGGTTAATATGCGCGCCCGATACACCTGCGGTGCAGTACACCGCCAGAGCGACCGCCATGCCCCATACAATGCTCACTTCCCACTGACCAAATTGAGCGCCTGTCAGTACTAACGCTGCCACGCAGCCCACCCCCCAGAAAATGAGTAATCCGGTTCCTATAAACTCGGCAATACACTGCCCTAATAGAGTGTGATCTTTACGTATAGCCATAATGATGTCCTTAAGGTTGGATGTTGGTTCGGTACAACAAAAACCGATTGAGCGCGAGTGAGTGTATAGAAAAGGTTGGATATGAAACGGTACTTCGCTCTCATATGAAGTTAATTTGAGCGGAAATGTTTTTATTTTGTTCGTTTTTGTTATCTATCCCACATAAATATCATGGTTAATTGGTGGTGTTAACTAATAGTTAATCATGGGTTACGTAGAAATACGCGCTTATAGTACTTTATTATTAGTGCTTTACCTGATTATTCACCAGTTGTTCATTAAAACTGTCAATTCTTCTCTTACTCCATCTAAGTTGTGAAAATACTCAATTAATGTTCGTTCGAGCATTTGTGAGTGTGATCTCGAAATGATAGCCATAAACCGTGCGAGACTAAAAGCAGAATAGACAAACGGGAGTCGGCGATGGCAACGCGATTTGAAACTCAGGTGGTCATTATTGGCGGCGGCGCAACGGGAGCAGGGATCATGCGTGACTGCGCGTTGCGCGGCATCGATTGTATTTTGGTCGAGCGTGATGATTTGGCTGCGGGCACCTCGGGGCGCAATCACGGATTACTCCATTCCGGTGCGCGTTATGCGGTGACGGATGCGCATTCGGCGAGAGAGTGCATTCAAGAAAATCGGATCCTTAAACGCATTGCGCGCCATTGTGTTGAAGACAGCAGCGGGTTATTTATCTCATTGCCAGAAGATGGTCTTGAGTACCAAAAAACCTTTGTCGACGCATGCCAAGCCGCTGACATAGAGACAAGACTTCTCAGTGCTAAAGAGGCGCTAAAACTGGAACCTAATGCAAATCCAAGCCTGCTCGGCGCGGTGCAAGTGCCCGATGGCACTTTGGATCCGTTTCGTTTGTGTGCCGCCAATGTGCTCGATGCCAAAGATCACGGCGCGCGTTTATTTACCCATACTCAGGTCACGTCGCTTATTCGAGTTGCAGATCAAGTGCTGGGTGTACGCTGCCAAAATAGACGCACGGGCGAGTCCTTTGAGATCTGGGCTGATCAGGTGGTCAATGCTGCGGGCATTTGGGGGCAGACTATTTGCGAATACGCCGATCTCAACATCACCATGTTCCCAGCGAAAGGCTCGCTGTTGGTGCTCGATTATCGTATCAATAATGTGGTGTTGAATCGGTGTCGTCAGCCTGCTGACGCCGACATCCTGATCCCCGCTGATACGATTTCGCTCATCGGCACTACGTCAGAGCACATTGATTACGATCAGATCGATCGCCTAGAAGTGAGCGCCAAAGAAGTGGATTTGCTGTTAGAAGAAGGGGCGAAACTTGCGCCGATCATGGCGCACAGTCGTGTACTGCGCGCTTATGCGGGGGTGCGTCCTTTGGTTTCCTTGGATGACAATGGCAGTGGCCGAAATATCAGCCGTGGTATTGTGTTGGTGGACCATGAAAGTCGCGACGGCCTAAAAGGCTTCACGACCATTACCGGTGGTAAGTTGATGACCTACCGTTTAATGGCACAAATGACCACGGATTTGATTGCCACTAAATTAGGTCATGTGGCGGAGTGTGACACTCACCGCCGTCCGCTGCCCGGCTCTGAACCTCCTCAAACCGCTAAGCGTCGCCATGCATTGCAGGCCAAACCGGCAGAATTAGCCGCGGTGGATCGCCACGGTCAACGCGTTATCAGCTATCTCAAGAAAACCCCGCAAAGCCAAAGTGTGATATGTGAGTGTGAAATGGTCACCAGTGGCGAAATCGAATACGCGATTAAAGAGCTTGATGTTCACAACCTAACGGATCTTCGCCGCCGGACGCGTCTTGGAATGGGACCCTGCCAAGGGGAGCTTTGCACCTACCGCGCGGCGGGTCTTTTCGATGAGTTTACCCAATGTAGCGGAATAGAATCAGGTGAGCTGTTGGTCGAGTTTCTTGAAGAGCGCTGGAAAGGGGTGAAACCGATTTTATGGGGAGATGCGCTGCGTGAGGCCGAGTTCAGTTATTGGGTCTACCAGGGCCTATTGGGTATCGAACCCACCGACTTTAACGCACAGTTAACCCGCAATGAGGAGGCGACAGATGCTCAATTATGATGTGGTTGTGATGGGCGCAGGACTATCCGGTCTAAGTGCTGCACTGCGCTGTTTGCAATTGGGCCTTAAGACAGCGGTGGTCTCTAGTGGGCAAAGTGCGATGCATTTTTCATCAGGCTCGATTGATCTGCTCGCCCACTCGCCAGTGACGGGGCAGGCGGTGCGCTTACCGTACCCCGCGATAGACGAACTGACGCAAGCTTGCCCAATGCATCCCTACGCTAAATTAGGCGCAGACAAAGTGCGACAAGCGATGCAATGGTTCGGCGCTATGATGGCTGAGCAAGGCTTGCCGATGCGCACCTTAGGTCAAGAAGAAAACCACTTGAGACTCACAACGGTGGGTACGCTTAAACCGACGTGGTTTTCTCAGCCTTATGCGTTGTGTACGGATTTTGATGGGTCAGCGCTCAGCGCTTTTCACCGAATTACTGTGGTCTCGATAGCGGGCTTTCGAGATTTTCACCCTAACATGACTTGTGATTACCTTGCGCAGCAACCGATGTTCACAGGCAAAACCATCCGCAGTATCACTGTAGACCTGCCTTCGCTGCGTGGGTTTGGCCGTCAATGTGGCGATCTGCGCTCTATTGATTTATCGCGCTTATTGCGACAGCCCCACGTCCTGAACGAATTCGCTCACCAACTTTTACGTGTGTCTCAAGCGGATGATGCCGTGGTGATACCTGCCGTGCTCGGAAATGGCGATGGGCTCATCCTCCTTGAACAGCTGAGAGCGCAGACACAGCGACAGTTATTTGAAGTGGCGACCATGCCACCATCGTTGATGGGCATACGCATTGAAGAGTGTTTGACTCGCGCGGTTCGTGAGTTGGGGGGCGTGGTGCTCAAAGGTGACAGCGTGGTTGGCGGCGAGCTCATCGAGTCGGAATCGGGATATCAGCTGGAGCAGATTTATACCGAGAAGATGTGCAAGACGCCATTGCGTGCGGCTCACTATATTATGGCGACCGGCAGTTTCTTTAGTGGTGGACTGGTGGCTGAGAGAGACGCCGTGCAGGAGCCGCGTTTTCACTTTGACGTCAGTGCCGATGACGAGCGTGACCACTGGGCCAATGACGCGTTTTTTGCTGCCGACTCCCAACCTTTCTTGGCGTTTGGCGTCAAGAGCAATGCCGATTTTTCCCCTCTACTGAATGGCGAGACGGTGCGCAACGTGCGTTGCGTTGGCGCTCTGTTGCAGGGCTTTGATCCGATTAAGCAAGGTTGCGGGGGCGGCGTCGCCATCAGCACCGCTTATCACGCAGCCACTGCAATCGCAAAGAGCCATCAACACGCAGCTTTTAAAGAGGAGGTTGAGGTATGAACGCTCAAGTTGGTCAATTGTCTTTTGAAAACTGCATCAAATGCACGGTGTGCACCGTGTATTGCCCGGTCGCCAAGACCAACCCTTTTTACCCCGGCCCGAAACAGTGTGGCCCGGATGGCGAACGCTTGCGCATCAAAAGCCCAGATTACTATGATGAGGCCCTGTCGATGTGCACCAACTGCAAGCGTTGCGAAACCGCTTGTCCTTCTGGGGTGCGCATTGGTGATTTGATCGCGAACGCCAAAGGCTCCTTAGGGAAAAAAACGCTTAGCCCCAAAACCGTACGTGATTATGTGCTCAGCCACACCGACTTGTTCGGTTCACTGGCCACGCCGATGGGACACGTTGTCAACAAGATGACGCAACTGATTCCAGTCAAAACCATTTTGGACAAAACCTTAGGGGTGGATCACCACAAGTCCTTACCTAAATATGCCCAAGGCACGTTTCGCGCATGGTTTAAAAAGCACAAGTCGTCCCAAGCAAAGTTTTCCCGACATGTGAGCTATTTTCACGGCTGCTATGTCAATTACAACCATCCGCAACTGGGCAAAGATGTGGTCGAGGTCCTGAATGCGATGAATTATGGCGTGACCTTACTCGATAAAGAAAAGTGCTGTGGCGTACCTTTGATTGCCAATGGTTTTTTAGATAAAGCGCGCAAAAACGCGCGAACCAACGTTGAGCAGATGACCGCTGCGTTACATGGCTCCAGCCACGGCGTGATCTCAACGTCATCCAGTTGCTGTTTAGCATTGAAAGAAGAGTACCCTCACGTGCTAGGGGTTGAGAATGATGCCATTGTCAACGACGTGCATTTTTTCAGTCGTTTTTTGCTGCGCGCGTTTGAGCAAGGCGAGGGGCCGACACTCAAACCATTAAACAAAGTGGTGGTGTACCACACGCCGTGCCACCTTGAGCGGAGTGGTGAGCATCTTTTTACCATCGAACTGCTTAAACGGATCCCCGGTCTAACTGTGATAGTGTTAGACAGTCAGTGCTGCGGATTAGCGGGTACTTATGGATTCAAATCGGAAAATTACGCCACCTCAATGGCGATAGGGGCGCCTTTATTTGCGGCGATGGAAGAATCCGGTGCGGACTACGCGATAACCGACTGTGAGGCGTGTAAATGGCAGATTGAAGAAAATACTTCCCTCGCGTGTCACCATCCAATGACGTTGTTGGCGATGGCGCTTGAGTCTCAATCTCCTTATCCAAACAATTAAAGACGACACCTTCGATGGCTTAGCGCTATGATGTCAAAGAACAGGCAATCAAAAGGATAGGGCGATGAAGTGGTGGCTAGGCGTGAGTATGGTGCTATTGGCAGCGATGGTGAGTGCAGAGGAGGAGGCGCATCAGCCCTTTGTACAGGTGTCGATGACATTAGAGTTGGAGGGGGTTGAGCGGGCATTGGATGACACCCGACAGTCGTTAGATACCATTGGTAGCGCGCTTGCAGACATCGCGCAAAGTGAGCACTTGACAGGGCAACAGCAAGAAAAACTCGACCAAACCATTGGCAATCTCAACGAATTGGTATTGCTCTCTAGACAGTCTATGGAGGCACTGCCAAGCGCATTTCAGCACTCTAAACAGACCATCGCCACGAAAAGTCAGCAGTTCTTTGATGAGCTGCGCCAGCAAGTGCTGGTGGCGATCGCACTGATTGGAGTGGTCATCATCGGGATAATATCGGCCATTTTTTGGTTCGTGTTGCGTCCGATGCAAGCGACACTGCTCGGCGCGACTTCACATCTCTCCTCAATGGCCGGAGCAATAAAGACCACAGCACAGGCGCTAGACTCGATCTCTCAGCAGCAAGAGGAGATCGCCAAACGGATAGAATCGGCGCAGTCTTCATCGCGTTGATCTCATCGTGAACAGAGTGACGTGACGGTAAAGTAAGAGTGACCGCTTCATTTGGATTGCACGTAAAACCCTCGAACAATGAGGAGTACACATGCAATCTATCAACGTCGTCTGGTTTAAGCGCGATTTGCGGCTGAGCGATCATGAGCCACTAAATCGCGCTTTAAAAACAGGAAGACCGACATTACTTTTGTATCTATTTGAGCCTGAGTTGCTCGGCAATCCCCACTACAGTGAGCGGCATTGGCGCTTTGTGTGGCAGTCACTACAAGATCTCAATCAGCGACTGGCCCCCTTTGAGGGTGAGGTTCACTGCCTGCAAGGTTCAGCAGAAGCGTGTTTCGAGGCGTTGGCGGAGTGCTACACCATTGCCGCCGTCTATTCCCATCAAGAAATTGGTTTAGATGTGACTTTCCAACGAGATCGGCGCATGAGCCAATGGTTCAAACAAAAAGAGATTGCTTGGTTTGAATCGCCGATGGGCGCAGTGATTAGGGGAGCGAAGAATCGAGACGGTTGGGATCAACATTGGTCATCCGTAATGCGCACACCGATTGAATCTGTTCCGCTTTCCGACGGCAATATCGCTCAACTCGATAAACGCTGCCAGCAATGGCGTGTGGATCCCCCTGAGGCTTGGCAACAGAAAGTGAGTGGCTTTCAAACTGGTGGCGTGACGATGGCGTGGCGTACATTAGAAGATTTTTTTGATCGCCGAGCGACTTCGTACTATCGAAGTATCTCAAGCCCTACGGCTGCTCGACATGCGTGCAGTCGATTGTCACCTTATCTGGCTTGGGGCAATCTGTCGTTGCGCGAAGTCTATCAAGCACTGCTGGCTCATTGGCATAGTCCGGGGTTGAGGCGAAGCATGGTCGCCTTCTCTTCGCGGCTACATTGGCATTGCCATTTCATGCAAAAGTTTGAGTCTCAGTGTGAGATGGAGTTTGTTTGTGTCAATAGGGCGTATGACGCCTTGTTGGCCAATGAGTGCGTGGAAAGCACAACGAAACTCAATGCATGGAAAGAAGGGCGAACCGGAATACCCTTGGTGGATGCCAGCATGCGTTGTTTGCATCGTACGGGGTACTTGAACTTTCGTATGCGTGCGATGTTGGTCAGTGTGTTGACGCATCACATGAACATCGATTGGCGATTGGGCGCTGCCCATTTGGCGCAGCTGTTTCTCGACTTTGAACCGGGTATTCATTATCCCCAGTTTCAAATGCAAGCCAGTGTCACCGGCACCAATACCATTCGCATTTATAACCCGGTCAAACAGGCGCAGGAGCACGATAGCGACGGAAAATTTATCTACCAGTGGATACCGGAGCTTTCTGAGGTGCCCACACCGCTGCTGTTCAAACCGTGGACCATGAGTGCAATGGAAGCCGCGTTGTATCAGTTGCCCCAAGAGAGCCCTTATCTCAGGCCAGTGATTGATCTCGATGCAGCGGCCAGTGAAGCGCGAGAGCGTTTATGGGGTTGGAAAAAGCGTCTAGATGTTAAACGTGAGGGACGTAAGGTGCTTGCCACTCATGTTCGTGCTTCGTCAAAAGTCAACGCGCGGTGATCAATACACGGTGATCGATAGCGAGTTGACCGCGTACGAATCGCCATCAGTAATGTCGATGACACGCAGGTAGAACAAGCATGATAGAGAAAGAGTGGAGCGCAGACGATATTGACCAAATGGCGCCGCGTAGCCGTGCTCGGTTAATCAATTCCTTGCCAGGTTTTAAGAGCGCTAATCTGATTGGCTCCACGGATGGGCAGGGGCACGACAATCTTGCTATTGTCAGCTCGGTGATTCATTTTGGTTCTAACCCGCCGCTACTTGGCTTTGTGTCGAGGCCAAGACCTGTGCAACGCGACAGCTTAAATAACATCCTCACCACGGGTGTGTTTACCATCAACTCAGTGTCACGCGAGTGCGCACTGCAGGCCCATCAAACCTCAGCGCGTTATCCTAGTGACGTAAGCGAGTTCGATGAAACGGGGCTGACTCGCTATTACCATGACGATTTCGCAGCGCCCTTCGTACTCGAAAGTCCAATAAAAATCGGATTAAAATTGGTTGAGCATATGGTGATTCAAAGCAATCAAACAGAAATGTTGATTGGTGAAGTGGTCAGATTATTGCTGCCAGAGCAGGCAGTGATGCCCGATGGGTATCTTGACCACGATCAGTTAGAAACCGTGACCATCTCGGGTCTAGATAGTTACCACGTCACGCAGAGAGTCCATCGATTGAGTTATGCAAAACCAGACCAACCGCTTCACCCCCTTACCCTAGAGGGCGAACCCTCCTCATGGCAAGCGCTATACAGCGAAGAGGGTTTACCCTAACGCCAAAGCACTATAAGGTGTTGATTCTTCATGTTGTGATACTCAAGGATTTGCCATGAACAGCACCATAGACACGTTATTGAATCACCGCTCCATTCGTCAGTTTACGTCTGAGGCGATTGGCCCTGAGCAGCTTGACACTGTGCTCAAAGCGGGATTAGCGGCATCATCATCGAGCTTGTTACAGGTGGTCTCAGTGATTCGTGTGACAGACCCTGGCAAGCGGGCACGTCTGGCCGAATTTGCCGGCCATCAGTCTTATGTGGCGAGTGCGGCTGAGTTTCTCGTGTTCTGTATCGACTACCAGCGCCATGTGGAACTCAATCCAAATGTTCAGGCAGATTTTACCGAGCTGACATTAATCGGTGCTGTTGATGCGGGCATTATGGCGCAAAATTGTTTGGTAGCGGCAGAGTCGATGGGGCTCGGTGGTGTTTACATTGGTGGTTTACGTAATCGCGCGGCTGAGGTAGACGAGTTGTTGGGTTTACCACAGCACTGCGCGGTGTTATTTGGCATGTGCCTTGGGCATCCCGCTCAAGACCCAGATCTAAAACCGAGATTGCCGCTGGAGGTGATTGTTCATCATAATCACTACCACCCGCTCGATAAACAGGCCGTTGCACACTACGATGAGACCATGCACACCTATTATCAACAGCGCGCTAGCAACAACAAGCAGAGTGGCTGGTCAGAGCAAGTGACGGCCAAACTGTCGGGCGAATCTCGCCCGCACATCTTGGGTTACCTGAACAGTAAAGGATTAGCAAAGCGCTAACCCTTTATCCACCTCAGAGCTTAGCGAGCGGCGAACCTTTAGGTTTGCCGCTGTTGTTTCTTCTGTTGGCTTTTTTAACCAGTGCGATCAAGGTCGAGCTAGACCAAGCACTGGTTTTTGGTGAAAACTGACTGCGGTTCATCGCCTCCAACTCGGCGTGGATAGATGCTCGCAACTCTTCTGACATCGACACTTCATCCAACCAAATCGCTGCCAGACGGTTGGCTTGAACATAGTCTTGTTGGCGCAGCGCCTCAATCAACGAACCAGCGCTGTTTAGCGTGGGCTCACGGTTTTGTTGCTCAGTGGTCAGCGTGTGAAGCGCGCGTTTGGTGCGCCACCACAGCCCA
Source organism: Vibrio sp. R15-SG3-ISO1A (assembly GCF_059833955.1). Classification (NCBI taxonomy): domain Bacteria; kingdom Pseudomonadati; phylum Pseudomonadota; class Gammaproteobacteria; order Vibrionales; family Vibrionaceae; genus Vibrio; species Vibrio sp. R15-SG3-ISO1A. The sequence continues at coordinate 37,615 of NZ_JCBDGH010000068.1, read as the reverse complement.
AGGGTAATCAGCCAGCCCAGCGCGAGTAGCGCACTCAGCAAAGGCCAAAAACCACGCTCAATGGTGGTAGTGGGTGGGGCGGTCTCGACGGGCGCCGCAGCGGTAATTGAGGGCGCAGTAGAGGCATGGCTTGTGACGGCAGGCTTGATGCTCAGCGTCAAACCATCAACGATTGCTTGGCGCTGGGTCTGTGTGGTGGTGTCCCACCAATCCACGATGACCTCAGGTAGAGTGATCTCTCCGGTCAGTTGAGGGATCAATACTTGTTTTAACTCCATGCGAACGACACCTGGTTGTGGTTCGCTCACCTGCGGCTTTTCGTTGTATTGGCGCACAGACGATGGGTAGGTTATGGACAGGCTGGGTAACTGTTCAGCGCTGATCCCAGAGACCTCAAGGGTGAGGGTTCGCGTGATGGAATCGCCTAACTCTAAGCGGTTCGTCGCATCACTGAGCGCGCCTTGTGATGTTTGCCACTGCTGACGCAGAGTCAGCTCTGAGGCAGGTAGCCAAGTGCCTTGATAGTCGCTCGGTTTATCCAATACGTCGATGGTGTACCCCTTCGCAGCAGTGCTGGCATCAATCAAGCGGGTACTCCCGTCACGCTCACTGCCGTAGACGATACTGCCGCGAAAGCCAATACTGTGCAGTGTTTGTGCACCCGGTGTGGTCGCTGTGACTCGATAGTCTTGATCGACAAGGGTGACCTCTAATCCATCTATCACACTTTGGTATTGGTTGGGTTCTCCAAGCGGCGAGAGCGTCAGCCCTTGAGCTTGAGGGGCGATAACCTGCGGATTTTGTAGTCTACGCGGATTGGCCTTGACGATGAGCCTAGTGCGCAAGGTGGCACTTTCACCTGGATAGAGTGTCTCTTTGCTTAATGTGGATTGGATTTCAATTAAATCCGAGACTTGTGGCGGATTTTGATCGGCCAAGACGGTAATCTCAATCGGCTCAGAGCGCGCACCGCCGACCTCAAAAGCGGGGATCACTGCGGTGCCAATGCGACTGGCAGCCAGTGAGAGATTCCATTCGCTGCGTGTTGAACGGTTGCCATTGATGATGTTGAGCGAGGAGCCAAAGCTTGGTCGCCCTAGATAAAAGTCATCGCTAAGCAGACTAAAATCAATGTCATCCGATTCGGCTTTTTGATCCAGTACCACACGCAGTTGGAATACCTCATTTTTCACGACGCGATTTTTACTCACGGTGACTTGAAGTGTGGCGGCGCTGGTGACACTAGACCAAAGGAAAAAAAAGATAAAAAGGGATCGAAACGCTGTCATTACCATGTTTTTCCTGTAGATGCTGGGGGAGACTTTTGCTGCGCTTGCAACAGCAGTTGCGCGCGCAATAGGCGGCTAGGATCGCGTTCGGCTTCAACTTGCTCAAGTTTACGCAGCGCAGGATCGATCTCGTTGGTCTTGGCGTCGCCGAGTGTTGCCGATGTGTTAGGCTGCTCAGTTTGGTCGTTTGCCTCCTGCGAACCTCTCTCTTGCTCTGACATCGAGTCTTGTTCAGAATTCGTGGATTGCTCTGTAGTAGCAGATTGCTCTGAAGTAGGAGGATTCTCAGAAGTAGAAGGTGCCTCGGACGTAGACGGCTGCGAAGGATTGCTCTCTTGGCTTTGCTGAGGTTCATTGTTTGGGCGCGGTGCTTCGTCTTGTGGCTCGGGCTGCGCGCCAGCGTTGCCTTCAGAGCCCGTATTGGACTGGGAATTTGGCTGAGACGCGGCTTGCTCAGATTGCTCACCTGATTCACCCTGTTGCTGTTGCTGTTGCTGTTGCTGTTGCTGTTGCTGTTGTAGCGCTTGTTCCACAATCGCTTTGTTGTGGCTTGCCGATGAGAGCTCTGGGTTAAGCGCCAACGCTTGCTCATAGTGCTCAATAGCGGTGGAATACTGACCGCTTTGCGCGAGCGCATTGGCGAGGTTGTAGTGTTGGTTGGCCGTTTTTGCGCCGCTTAGGTTTTCAATGGCGGCGTCAAAATCGCCCGCTTGATAGTGTGCCAAGCCTTGCCATTGCGCATCGTTAAACTTCTCGGCGGCAGCCGAGTAGTCACCCGAGAGATAATCTTCATACGCTTGGAGATCTTGGGGTTTAAATGGGTTAGCGGCAACCTCCTGACTGGGCGAGAGCCAGAGCAGCGCCGACAGCAAGACGCCACGGCGAAACAGTAGAAGCGAGAGCAGCACGATGAGTGGCAGCAGCCAATAGCCTTGGTTGACCTGATCGCTGACCGATTGATGACTGACGGCGCGAGTGGCTTGGTCGGTTTGATTCATCACGCGGTGAATGAGGTTGATGTCGTCGTTTGTCACCTGAACGGGCACAAAAATACCTCGGCTGGTGGACGCCAAGCGGCGCATATTATCAAAATTGCTTTTCGCGACCACCGTTTGGCCGTTATGCGTCAGCAATTGCCCATCTTGCAAAGGGATTGGCGCGCCGCTTTCAGTGCCAATAGCCAGGACCGACAGCGACCAAGCACCAGAATCGATCAGCTCGGCGCTGCGTGTTTGCTCGTCATCATCCAGATCATCACTAACAAGCAAGATATGGCCGCGATCTAAGCCCGCATTTTTCATCAACTCAATCGCCAGTTCGATACCTTTGTCTGCCCGAGCGCCCGGGTAGGGCATGATGTCAGGTGAAAGATTGGGCAGCAGGTTGAGTATGGTTTGGCTGTCTGAGGTGAGCGGGCTTACCACATACGCGTCCCCGGCGTAAGCAATCAGCGCGGTGTCACCCTCTTGCCATTCGGCCAATAAATCCGACACCTTGTATCTGGCTTGGCTCAAACGATTGGGTTTGATGTCATTGGCGTACATGGACATCGACATGTCCATCACTATCACTCGCGCTTCGGTGCTGGAAAACGCCGGTCGCTCTGCTTGGCTAAAACTTGGCCCTGATAGCGCAACGATGGTAAGCGTCAGCATTGCGCCTAGCAGTGGCAATAGTCGATGAGTGGGCTGTGATGAGCTCATACCAAGCGCGGCAGCAATGTGCGGCGCAATGAGCGTATGGCTCTTTTGACGTTTGCTGAGCCAGTACAGCAATGCATAGGTGGGCAGCAGTGCCCACAACCACATCGGGTAGAGCAGCGTAAAGTCAGACATGATGCCTCCGCACGATAATCAGGCCGAGTAGGGTGAGAAGAGCGAGCGTGAGCGGGACATAAAACCATTCAGTTTGAGGGCGCCAGACTTGCGTTGCCAACGAGACAGGCTCAAGCGCATTAATGGTGTCGTAGATGGTGGCGAGTTCATCGGCGTTTCTGGCCCGAAAGTACTGCCCACCGGTTGTCTCAGCGATCGCCATCAAGGTCCGTTCATCGAGATCATGGGCGGTATTGACTTTACGGCTCATAAAGAACTCTTTGACGACCATTTCACCGGCGCCCACACCGACCGTATAGATGGTCGCGCCATATTGATTGGCAATGTCTGCGGCTTCAAGAGGCTCAAGAACGCCCGAGGTGTTCGAACCATCACTGAGGAGGATCATCACGCGCTGCGGCGCATCACTGTCGATAAAGGTTTTGGTCGCAAGGCCAATTCCTTCACCGATGGCGGTTTTTTCACCGATTAAGCGCAAAACCAATTGATCCACTTGTTTGGCGACGGTACGTCTGTCTAGGGTCAGTGGCGTTTGCAGATAGGCGTGATCAGCAAACAGCACCACGCCGATCCTATCGCCTTCCCGTTTGGCGACAAAATCATTGACCACCTGTTTGACTGCGCTCAGCCGATCAATATAGTCGTCCCCTTGAAGCATGTCTTGCTGGCTCATCGAATAAGAGAGATCGAGCACTAACATTAAGTCACGGTGTTTCGGCTGTGTTGTGACGGGGTCGCCAAACCACACCGGTCTCGCCGCCGCGAGTAACAGGAGTAGCCAAGTGAGGGAGAGCAGCAGACGTGTGACGCGCAAATTCGGCGTAGCCTGGGCTGCGCCCTGAGGTAAAATGGGCAGATAGAGCGGCGTTCGCTGCGCGCTGGCAGGAGCGAAGCGGTAAACCAACAAGGGCAGCGGCAGTGCAAACAGCACCCACCACCACAGCAGTTGCCAATCAGCCTTGAACAGGGCCACGAGATTTCCTCCGTTTCTTCGGTGGCAGCGCGTGCTCTATCCAATGGGCGCAGTGTTCGATCAGCGCCTGAGACTCATCATTGTGTTGCTTGCTGTAGAGCGCATGTTGCCATTTATCGTAATTGTCGGCAAAGAGCGGGGTGCTCAATTGCTCATCCAAAAATAGATACCACTCTTTTCCTGTTAGCTGAGCGATCTCTTCGCGTGGGAAATAGCACAACGCTGATTGGCGAACCAACTCAATCGCTGATGAGGGCGTGCTGCCTTGTTTCAAAATGCGCAGAGCGGCTTTTTTCGGTGCTAGGCGTTTTTTCTTCCAACGGGTGAAGCCCCAAATAGCGAGCAGGGTCATGATACCGGCGGCGATACTCGCCCACCATGCCCAGGTAAGCGGTAGCCAACTTGGTGGCGAGGGTAACATCATAGGGTCTAGCGGCAGCAATGAAGATTGACTGTTCGAGCTCATTCTAAAATCCGTGTAATTGTTGTTGTAGTGGTTGTGCACTAGAGAGTGCGCTGACGCTCATTCCTAGTTTAAGCGCGAGCTTAGAAAGCTGATTTTGCTTGGCTTTAAAGGCGGCTTCAATGTTTTTTCGCGTTGTTTTTTTTCCAAAATCAATCCATTGAGTATGCTGACGATCCGTCACCTGTTCGCAGCCGCGAAAATCAGTAACGCCTTGCTCTAGAGGATCCCACAACTGCACGATGCGTACGCGATTGTGGGTGTTGAGCCCAGATAGGGTGATCTCATCTTGTTGCGTCAGTCGGGTGAAATCGCTCAGTAAGATAATATCGCTGCCCTTGGGGCAGAGACGGTTGAGTGCTTCCAGCGCGGGCGCCATCGAGCTGTTTTGCGTGACGTGATGGTCCATCAGCGCTTTTTGGTGTTCATTGACCAAGGCGTGATTGAGTGCCAACGCCCCTCGCTGCCTTGGAAGGGGCTTGAGGTCAGTCAGTGTTGAGCCGGTATCGATGACGGCGCCGATTCTATCTTGCCCTTCGGTGGCTATCCATCCGGTGAGCGCGGCAAAATGCGCCGCTTGCACCGACTTTAGTAACAACGTTGAGCCGAACCTCATGCTCGGACTAAAGTCGACATAGACGATAACCGGCTTTTCGCGTTCTTCACTAAATAGTTTGGTGTGTGGCTTGCCTGTGCGCGCCGTGACGCGCCAGTCGATGCTGCGAATGTCATCGCCATGTTGATATTGGCGTACTTCACTGAAATCCATCCCGCGGCCAAGTTGGCGACTTTGGTGTTGCCCTGCCATTTGTGACCACAAACTTTTGGCTGGTGGCAGCCATTTCACCGCGTGCTGCTTAAGATGAAGCAACTCCTTCATGGTGAGGTTCACACCATCACTATGAGGCGGCAGTGTCGGCGTAGGGAGGACGGTATTTTTTGTGACCATGTTTATGCGCTACCGACCAGAGAGAGTAAGGTTGAGACTACATGATCTCGGCTGATGCCTTCTGCTTGGGCTTGGTAGGTCAGCAGTAGTCGATGTCTTAGCACAGGGTAGGCCATGGCTTGGACGTCTTCTGGCGTAACAAAATCTCGCCCGGCCAACCAAGCGTGAGCGCGTGCGCATCGATCCAGTGCGATGGTGGCGCGCGGGCTGACGCCTATGTCCAGCATCGTTGCAAGGTTGTCGTCGTACTGCTCTGGCTCGCGGGTCGCCATCACCAATCGAATGATGTATTGCTCGACGCTCGCAGCCATATGTACGTTGAGCACTTCTTGTCTGGCGGTGAAAATATCGTGTTGCGAGAGTTGCGGTTTCTGCGCGCCGACTTCGCCTTTGGCTTCGCCGCGGTTTAAGCGCAGGATCGCGAGCTCACTGTCGGCGTCAGGGTAGCTCACGTTGAGATGGAGCAAGAAGCGATCAAGCTGAGCTTCAGGTAAGGGGTAGGTGCCTTCTTGCTCAATCGGGTTTTGTGTCGCCATCACCAAAAACAGCTCAGGCAGCGGGTAGGTTTGCTTGCCGGCGGTAATCTGTTTCTCTGCCATGGCTTCTAGCATTGCGGCTTGTACTTTGGCGGGTGCACGGTTGATCTCATCAGCGAGCAGCAATGAATGGAAAATCGGACCCGGTTGGAAGCGAAATTCCCCAGTTTCTGGTCTAAATATGTCGGTTCCGGTCAAATCCGCCGGCAATAAATCCGGTGTAAACTGCACGCGATGGAAGCTACCTTCAATGCAATCGGCTAAGGCTTTTACCGCGCGTGTTTTAGCAAGCCCCGGTGGTCCTTCGACAAGGATGTGGCCGTCAGCCAAGAGTGCAACAAGCAATTGTTTGACCAATTCACTTTGACCAATCACTTGAGCGTTCAAATAGTGTTGCAGCTGTGATAGAGCGTGAGTGTGCATGAGCCGTATCTCTCCATGAGTTCTCGCCATAGGCGATAGCGCAGGTTAAGTCTCTGATATTGAGAACAATTAGAATATGGGTATTTTCCCGTGAGATACAACTCTTTCCCCGGTCAATTGACCAAAATTTTGCCAATGGGCTAAGGCATTGTGGAAATACAACCAAAGTGTGAGCTAGTCTAAATGAAAGAGGTAAAGTAATGCTTAAACCTTACGATATAAGTAAAGTGAATAGCACACTCGATGGCTTAGGCTCTGTGAAAGCAGTCTGTCACGGGATGTGCTTGTTTGTTCAACAGGGCTAGGATCAGCATGATAAATTTGAACTCCATTAGTATTAAACAGAAAGTGGTCGCAGGGATTACCTTTGCGGTACTGGCATCTACCATCATTGTTGGCGTGATGGCTCAACGTCAAGCGAGAGCAGTATTAGAGCATCGCTTGATTGATATTGAGTTGCCAACCATGCTGGAAAAAATCAAAGGAGAAATCGACAACGAAGTGACCCAGTTGTTGATGGCAGCACAACAGATCGCCAACAATGAGTTCACCCAGCAAGCGATCAACACTCGTAATATCGATGCCGATAGCGAGCGTCTTTTGGTGAAGTCATTGAATAACGTCCGTACGCAGTACAAACTCAACGATGCGTCAGTGGCCAACCGAGAGACCGCCTACTACTGGAACCAAAATGGCTTCCTACGTGAGCTTAACAAGCAGCAGGATGGTTGGTTCTTTGGCTTCACGCAGTCCGGCAATGCGACTATGGTCAGCATGTTCCAAGAGGCCAGCGGTGAAGTGAAGATGTTCGCTAACTTCCAGCAAGTCGACGGGTTCTCCATGTCAGGGGTGTCAAAATCAATGGATGACATGGTGAAGCTACTGAATGGATTCAAGATTGAGCAAACCGGCTTTGTCTTTTTAACCAACGCTAAAGGTGAAGTACAAATCCACCGCGACCAAAGCCAATCAAAAGCGACATTGGCGCAACTCTATGGCAGCAACGCGTCTGAGTTATTGGATAAGTCAGACTTTAACCTTGTCCAAGCGACTTACAACGGCCAAAACGTCTTTGTTTCGTCCACTTATATTCCGGTCATGGATTGGTTTGTAGTGGGCGTGGTACCCGTAGATGAAGTGTTCGCGGATTTGACCAAAGTGGCGCATCAAATGCTGGTCACGACCATTGTTGTCGCGGCGCTATTTATTTTGATGGGGCTGTTTTTGGCCAACAGCATTGCTAAGCCTATTCGTGCGATTGCGCTGCGTTTTAGCGATCTGGGCAAAGGTGATGGCGATCTTTCTCAACGTATCGAGATAAAAGGCCGCGATGAAATCGGTCAATTGTCAGAAGGGTTTAACGGCTTTATTGAGAAGATTCATCAATCAATGAAAGAAGTAGCCTCGACCAGTAGTGCGCTTCAATCAGCGGCGGATGGGGTCTCACACAAAGCCAACACCACGCACGACAATAGCCAAGTGCAGCGTGATCAAACCATACAAGTCGTGACCGCGATCAACCAGATGGGCGCCACCATCAGTGAGATCGCAACCAACGCTGCCACGGCTGCGGAAACTGCCACCCAAGCGTCCGACAACAGTGAAGTAGGGCAACAAGTGGTTGGCAAAGCGAAAGATGCCATAAGTCGTCTCGCACTTGATATCGAAAATACCGGTCAAGTGGTGGAGCAGTTGGCGTCGACGACACAAGAAATTGGCTCCATTTTGGACGTGATTCGCGACATTTCCGAGCAAACCAATTTGTTGGCGCTCAATGCGGCGATTGAAGCGGCGCGGGCGGGCGAGCAAGGTCGAGGTTTTGCGGTTGTGGCGGATGAAGTCCGTAATCTCGCCAGTCGAACCGCCGATTCGACCGAAGAGATCCAGAAGATGATCAACCAGTTACAAAGCGATGCCAAAGACGCGGTGACGGCGATGGAGGCGGGTAAATCCGTCACGGGTGAAGGGGTATCTGCGTCGGACGAAGCAGTGAAAGTGCTGCTGAGTATCTCAGAGCGTATCCATGACATCTCGGATCGCAACACCCAAGTGGCGACAGCGACGGAAGAGCAATCTACCGTGGTGCACACCATCAACCAGAATATTGAAGAGATCAACGCCATCAATGAAGTGACCACTAGCACGGCGGAAGAGTTGGCAGCAGCGAGTACTGAATTGAAAGAGTTGTCCGTTCGGTTGGACAAAATGGTCGGCAGCTTTAAGCTATAACGACGTTCAACGCTTTCGCGTGTCAAACTAGAAACTCTGGGGTTAAGTAGGTAAACTTGCCCCAGTTTTATTTTGGTAAGGGTATGTCAATCATGAGTGATGTTGAAAAAGAACTGGAGCTGATGTCTCAAGAGATGGGGGATGAGCCAGAGGTGGCATTGCCATCAATCGAAGAGCAAAAAGCCATCGCACAAAAGCTGAAAGAGCTTGAAGCCGAAGGTAAATTGACTCCAGAGGTATTGGAAGAGTACTTTGGAAAATTCTACGCCAAGACGGACGCGCCGATTCACTGATTGCGCTGGTTTTCTTGGTCAAGAAAGCAGAAGAGAAGGTTGGCATTGCCAGCCTTTTTTGCTTTTTATCCCCTATGGCCGTTGTGCTGATCGACGTGGGCGCGGCGCCAACGATTATCTGGCGACGACTTGGTTTCTCCCCGCCTTTTTCGCCTCATACAGCGCTTGGTCAGCGCGTGATACCGCTTCACTCCAAGTATCATGCATGGTGAGGCTGCTGACGCCAAAGCTTGCTGAGCAGAATTCATCGTGTTTAGGAAGTAAGTGAGTGCGCTCAATCACCTGACGCAGCTTCTCTGCGACAAATTCAGCGTCTTCAAGTGACGTCTCGGGCAAAATGAGCAAGAACTCTTCACCGCCGTAACGAAAGCAAAAGTCGTTGGCGCGGGTTTCTACGTGCAGAATACGACCGATACTGTTTAACACGCGATCGCCTGTTTGGTGGCCATAGAAATCGTTGATCTCTTTGAACCGATCAATATCCAGCAATACGAAAGAGAGATCGGTTTGAAACCGGCGTGCTCGGGCGGACTCTTTGGGTGCTAATTCAGACAGTGCGCGTCGATTATAGAGTTGGGTGAGGTCGTCTTTCAGGGATGTGTCGTAGATGGTGGCGACCAAGCGACCGGTTAGGAGCCAAGTGATCGAAAAACCAATAAAAATCACCATAGAAATGAGAGAGATGAACGCCAGTTGGTGCACTAAGCCTGACTGCATGAAATCCTGAATTTGTTGTTGGAACGGCAGAGTAGTGACGCGAAACAGGCTGTATCCACCTTGAATAATCATGGCAATAGAAAGTAAACGTTTTGAGCCAGGGATGTCTTTGTGCGTCCCTTTGAGGTTGGCGTATAAGGTGAGAAAACACATTAATGCAATAAAGCTTGCGACCAAAAAAATCCGTACATTAGTCGAGGGGGAGAAATAGGTAAAGTAGGTCAGCCCCAAAATGATCAACGGCAAGCCATAGTAGCCGATGTTCGCCAAACGATGAGGAAAGCTGCGCAACAAGCACACGCCGTGGAGCAGCAAAACAAAGCTGAGCACAATCGCTGAATTGGCGGTGATTTTTGAGATCCAATAAGAGGTGTGATTACCAAAACTCAGCAGCAGAAAACCAACGCCGAGCAAAAGCAGCGCCAGCGCTATTGTGTTGATTCCCCGAATGTTTGGCTGTAGGCGCTGAATCAGCAAAAGCCCACACGCGTACGTAAATGACAAAAAAACACAAATCACCGACAAGGTCGGAATATCTAAACGCGGCAAGTTTATGATCCCTTTGATTTATTTGTGTTTAAGTGTAGTTGATATAATTGTGTTTAATAGAAAAAGACCACCGAATTCGGTGGCCTTAGTCAATAAAAGTGACCGATGGCTCGATCGCGCGCTAGGTGTGGCTTATTTCACACGCCAAGCGATGGTTTCGCCGCCACGAATAGGAACCACGATGTCGTCACCAAACGGCATGGTTGGTTCGACCGACCAGCTCTCTTTCACCAAAGTGACGGTGTCGCTGTTGCGAGGGATGCCGTAAAAATCGGGGCCGTTGTGGCTGGCGAAGGCTTCCAGTTTGTCCAGTTTTCCTTCGTTCTCAAACACTTCAGCGTAGAGCTCTAACGCTGCGTGTGCAGTGTAAGAACCCGCACAGCCGCAAGCCGCTTCTTTTTTGCCCTTGGCGTGTGGCGCCGAATCGGTGCCCAAGAAGAACTTCTTGCTGCCACTGGTGGCCGCTTCAATCAACGCTTTCTGGTGAGTGTTGCGTTTCAGGATCGGCAGGCAGTAGAAATGTGGGCGAATGCCGCCGACAAGCATATGGTTGCGGTTGTAGAGAAGGTGGTGAGCGGTAATCGTTGCTGCGACATTGTCATTGGCGTTATTCACAAACTCAGCGGCATCGGCAGTGGTGATGTGCTCAAGAACAATCTTTAGATTAGGAAAGTCATTGACGATTGGCGCAAGTACAGTGTCGAGGAACGCTTTCTCACGATCAAAAATATCCACTTCGTGATGAGTTACTTCGCCGTGGACTAACAGCAGCATGCCCACCTCTTGCATCGCTTCAAGCACGGGGTAGATGTTTTTCGCATTGGTCACCCCAGAGTCGGAGTTAGTGGTCGCACCCGCTGGGTAGAGTTTCGCTGCCACCACTTTGCCTGATGCTTTTGCTTGGCGGATATCCTCGGCGGTGGTGTTGTCAGTCAGATACAGCGCCATCAATGGTTCGAACTGCTCGCTTGGCTTTTCTGCCAGGATGCGCTCTCGGTAAGCCAGCGCCATCTCGGTGTTGGTCACAGGTGGGATAGTGTTTGGCATGATCAGCGCGCGGCCGTTGTAGCGACTGATGTCACGCACGGTGTCTTTGAGTACGTTACCGTCGCGTAAGTGAACATGCCAGTCGTCAGGACGTGTGATCGTAAGTGTTGTCATTGATTGCTCCCACCATAGATTGAATTATCGGATTGGAGCCTAAACGCGGCGAAAAGTGTGAAGGCAAACGCTTACGTTTAGGCGACAGGATGATAGAGCAAAGTCACTGGAATTTCATCTACTTTCTCGGATTTTGACCGATTTCGCCTTAAGTATCCGCGCGCCGCAGCGTATACTGCTGAGACAATCATTACGCTTAGGATTAGCAATGTCAGCGCCAGATTCTTCACAACAACCGCAACTCTCCCAAATCAATGTCTACCCCGTCAAATCGGTGGGTGGTATTGCACTTTCGGCCTCGTGGGTGGAAAAACAAGGTCTCACGTTTGACCGTCGCTTTATGCTTGCGACTGCCGATGGTCAAATGGTCACCGCGCGCAAATTCCCGCAGATGGTCACGGTTCGTTCCAGTTTAACGGCAGATGGGATGGTGATGACCGCCGAGGGGCATGCGCCACTTCGCTTACGTTACGACGCGTTTAAAATGCAAGCGGCGTCTGCTCAAGTGTGGAATGACCGATTTACTGCCTACACCACCACGGATGAGGCCGATGACTGGTTTAGCGCAGTCATTGGTCAACGGGTTGAGCTGCTTTATACCGGCGAACAGTCCAATCGTGTGCGTGAAAAGCTGGGCCACAATGTCAGCTTCGCTGATGGTTATCCGTTGCTTATTATCAGTCAGGCGTCGCTTGATGAACTCAACCGCCGTAGCCCTGAACGCCACGATATGGAGCAGTTTCGCACCAACTTAGTGGCGGGAAACACTGCGCCTTTTGAGGAAGATCGTTGGAAGCGCATTCGAATCGGTGACGTTGAATTTGAAGCGGTGAAGCCTTGTGAACGCTGTGTGTTGACTACAGTGGAAGTCGAAAAAGGCGCGTTTCGTCGAAGTAAAGAGCCTTTACAAACTTTATCGCAATTTCGCGCCAATGAGCGCGGTGGCGTGTTCTTTGGTCAAAACTTGGTCGCAAAGAACGAAGGCTTGATTCGACAAGGTGATGAGATAGAAGTGTTGGAGTACAAAGAGCCAGAGTTCTACGCTGACAAAGGTCAGCCGAGCCTCTCTGCTGTGGAAGCGCCAGAGCAGGACTCAGTAAAATCGCTGACCATCAGTGTCAACGGCAACATCTTCAGTGGTGATAACCAACGCACCTTACTTGAGCAAGCGGAGGACGCGGGTATCCCGATGGCAAACAGTTGTCGTGCTGGGCTGTGTGGTGCGTGCCGCGTTACGGTGGAATCTGGCGAAGTGGACCAAGAAGATGTGCCGGCACTTCATGGCTTTGCTCACGAACCGGGGTTAGCGTTAGCTTGCTGCTGTGTGCCGAAATCGGACATCGAAGTCATCAGCTAAATAGATCAGTTAAATAAAGAGATAACCTTACCTCTGAAATGAAACAAGCCCCAATCGCGCGGAAGATATGCAGCATATAATCCGTGCGATTGGGGCCTTAATGTGAGAGGGGTTCTCACTATCCGCTGACAACAATAACCGGCGTGTCGTTTTCTTGTGCAAACAGCGCAATCTCTTCCGGCGGCGCTTCGTTGGTGATGACTAAATCAATGTCGGCCAAGGTCCCCAGTTTTACCATCGCATTGCGGCCAAATTTACTTGAGTCGACGCCAAGAAAGACACAACGGCTATTTTCCATAATTGCGCGTTTGACGCGCACTTCATGATAATCGAAATCCAGCAATGAGCCATCGAAGTCAATTCCGCTGATGCCCAAGATGCCGAAATCGAGGCGGAACTGGGAGATGAAATCCAGTGTCGCTTCACCCGTCACACCGCCGTCCTTACCGCGTACTTCGCCGCCTGCCAAGATGACTTTAAAGTCCGGTTTGCTCATTAATAGCGTGGCGACATTGATGTTGTTGGTGACGATACGTAAGTTTTGATGCTTGCTCATCAGTGCACGTGCGACGGCTTCAGGCGTTGTACCGATGTCGATAAATAGGGTGGCACCGTCAGGGATGTGAGTCACAAGTTCTTGTGCTACTTTGCTTTTTTCCGATTGGTGAGACACTTGACGGATTTGATAGGAAGAATTTTCTGAGCTTGAGACAATGGTCGCGCCACCGTGGTTACGGCGGATCTTGTTCGCCTCGGCCAGCTCGTTTAAGTCACGACGGATTGTTTGTGGGCTGACATCAAAACGCTCAACTAACTCTTCGGTACTGACGAAACCTTGGGTTTGAACGAGCTCGATGATCTCTTGATGACGTTTTAATGCTTTCAAATTCACTTCCTTATTAAATGGCGTACAACACAGAAGTGTACGGACAGTCGCAGAGAAAAGCCAATGAACTTGGTCGTTCGAAGTGAAAGTATGCGCGTTTTCAGAAAATGTTCACAAAAACGCGCGTGACGAGTTTAAGTTTTCAGCGGAAAAACTCGGACTCGCGCATCCGGAGTGTGCAACTAGGCCGTCTCTTTGGCCACAGGTGATGCCAATAGCGGTTTGTCACGCCCCAGTTTGAGCTGCGACAAAATGACCCCAGTGATCACCATCAAACCACCGACAAGGTGATAGAAATGCATAGTTTCACCCAGTAACACAGAGGCCAATGTCACCGCTAAGATCGGCAACAAGTTCATAAACATTGCGCTTGAGTCTGCGCCGATCGCATCTATCGATTTGACCCACATCCAAGGCGCGAGCACTGAGGCGGCGATGCCAGCGTAAGCGATAAGCGGCAGAGCATCGCTACTGGGTATTGGCGACGCGCTGGTGACGAGCAGTGGAAATAGCATCATGAGTGCAAACACGCCTTGTAAGTAGATGATGACCCAGTTTGAGAGCGGCATTTTCCAACGTTTAAGCAACACGCAGTAGGCGGCGTAGCAAAGTGCGGCTAACAGCATCAAGCCGTCTCCTGGCGTCATATCTTGATGGAGGAAATAGGTCATATCGCCTTGTCCCAACATATAGCTCAAGCCGATTAATGAAAGTACGCCACCGAGAATACTCACCGCAGAGATCGATTTACCCAGCAAGGGGACACTCAGAAACACACTAAGCAGCGGCACCAAAGAGGTGATGAGCGCCATGTTCGAAGCGGTCGTTGTTAAGCCTGCGTAGTAACCGAGCGACTGGTTGAGCACCATGCCCAGCATGGCAAGAAACGCCAGTTTCGTAAGGTGTGGTTTGACGTGGTGCCACTGTTTCACCACGCTCGGAAGACAAAAAGGCGATAGAAGTACCACGGCAACAAACCAGCGATAGAAACTCATCGCACCGGGTTCAATGTGGCTGGCGGCCAGTTTGGTTACGATGGTATTCCCGCCCCAAATGAATACGGTAAACAGTGGAAGTAAGTAGTTCATGTGAGCCCCATCGCAAAGTAATCAGTGGAACCGAGTGTGACAGGTCTATATAATTATAAATATCTCCATAAAGACATTGCGCGTCATAGGAAGACAATCTTGAGAAAATCGGCAAAACACCTTCATCCTTCCTTATCCATTGATAAGGCACCATCAGACGTATTTATGAATTTCGAGGCGTTTCTTTCGAATACAGAAACGCGTATGCATAGCCACCCTTGGGGGCAAGTTCAACTGATCAGTGGTGGAATATTGGAGATGGAAGCCGAAGATACGCGCTTTTTGGCTCCGCCCCATTTGGCTATTTGGGTGCCTGCGGGCGTTCGTCACACCAGTTACAATCGCAAACCTATTTCCTACTGTTCTCTCAATGTGGCGCAATCGCTGACGACAAATTTCCCAGATAGAACCAGCCTGATTAAAGTGACGCCAATTGTTTCCGCGATCATTGATGATTTTCGTCAGCGAGACATCAACGTTGCTGATTCTGATGCGGATAAACGCTTGGTTCAGGTGCTGCTTGACCAATTAGCCACTCGAGATACTCAGCATCACTTCTTGCCCTCGAGCGATCATAAATATTTGGCGCCGATTTTAGCCGCGGTGGAAGAGAACCCCATCGATAACACGAGCTTGTCGCAATGGGCTGAGCGCGTCCATACCACGGAACGCACGTTAGCCCGTCACTGCCAAGCCGAGCTGGGGATGAGTTTTACCGAGTGGCGATTGCGCGTTCGTTATTTGCATTCGATGGAACTGCTGCGTAATGGTCACTCGGTGAAAGAAGTGGCGTTGACGCTCGGATATAACCAAGCCAGCCCCTTTATTGGCATGTTTAAGAAGTACTCTGGCCAAACGCCAGAGCAATACAAGAACAAACTACTTCATCCGGACAAAGGCTAAGATAGCCGCAAGCGTGAGCCAAGTAGGTCGGATTACTCCAATTCCACTGGCGGTCTAAAGACCATTTCATGAATGACGACATCGTCCGGTAGGCTCAATAAAGTGAGGATAGTTTGTGCCACGCTAGCGGGCTGCATATAGTTAGGGCGACTGGCAGCACGAAATCCAGTGTCCGTGCCACCTGGGAATAAGTTGGTGACTTTAATACCGTGTGGTTGCGCTTCTTTCATCAATACGCCCGTTAGACCTGCCAATCCTTGCTTCATCGCTGTATATACTCCCATAGTTTCACTGGAGCGTTTGGCCACGGTACTGGCCACGTTAATGATGTAACCGAATTGCTGCGCTTTCATCAGTGGTAGCGCTTCTCGGCAAAGAAGAGCAGGAGCACGTAGGTTGATCGCGTATTGCTGGTCAAACTCTTCTAAGGTGAATTCATCAAGACCACACTTTCGGCTGTTCATGCCGGCGTTATTGATCAGCACGTCTAGCCCACCTAAGGCGTCAGTCGCTTGCTTGAATAGCGCTACGCACTGGTTGGCGTCGGCAAGATCAAACGCTGCGACATGGCATCCGGTCTCTTGTTGTAAGGTGGCCAGTGCTGCTGCATTTCTTCCGGTGGCAAACACTTGGTGCTGCTGGGCGCAGAGCTGCTGCGTCAGCGCGTAACCAATTCCACCACTCGCGCCAGTAACCAGTATCTTCATCATCCTTTCCTTATGTTGGTGTTGCTTTGTTTGGATGAAGTCTAACAGAGGCGCAGTGAAAAGAATTGGTCAACATACACAGGAATTGACTAACTCGGGTACATAAACAAAAATCCCCCCCCTCGCTGCGCATTAATTTGAGCGCAGTGAGGGGGGGGATGTGATTAGCCAATGTCGTTGTTAGTCTGTACACGCTTCGCGCCAGATTTGTTTTGTAAATCTAGAAGAGCGATCTCGGTTTGCCAAATAATTGTTGATAATGATATCGATTATTCTTCCTAAACTGTGATCTCACTTCAAAATTATGTGGGGTCACCACGCTATCGAGTTCCTATCTCTACTCAATCACTTAAAGGGCGGGATGCAATCTTTATCACAATCTCATTAAACACCTTGCTAAATAACTGAAAAATTTGGCGAATACCATTACGCTTATTTGGATGATGACAAGGAGATGAGGTGTTAGATGAGAGTATTGTTGGGGCTACTCAGCCATCTCTTGGTGTTTGCGGCGGGGATTGGACTGGGTATCTACGCATTGCCGATTATTACCCAGCCTCCGTCTCCAGATATCAGTCAGATTAAAGCCTTGTCTCATACCGCGCTCTACAGCGCCACATTTGATAGAGCACGCCAAGACAGTGATTTTCTTCATTGGGGAGAGGGCTCTGTGTCGATTACGCCAGATGTTATCGGGTTTATTGGTCAGCTTGCACCGGGCCCAGATTATAAACTCTATCTTTCGCCTCAATATGTCGAAAGCGAAGCGTCATTTTTGGACCTTCAGGCAGAAATGGTGCTGATTGGGGATGTGAACACCTTCGAGCGTTTTTATCTCACCATTCCTGCTGGCGTCCATGTGGAAGAGTACAACACGGTGATCGTCTGGTGTGAAACCTTCAAAGAATTTATTACTTCTGCCCGTTACAAATAAAGCGTGTTTGACGTTCAAAACACGAGACCCTTGGTCAAAGTCACTTATTTATTCCCTTCATCCATTGTTTGTATGGTTAGGTATTCAGTACACTAAGGACAAATAATATTTGCAGTGCTCGGCGATGGGCACTGTGCAACATAACGAGGTTTGGTGTGGACAAAATTCACCTAGTGATTGACTTCCTGTTGACTCACAAAATGGTTTTTACAGCGCTGATTATTTTGCTGATTGCTTTGGTCCGTCGCGTGGTATTGGCTAAGATTCGTGGTGACGTGGCTTTTGTCAGTGAAGAGCAACGCAGTTGGATGTATCGCACAAAAAACGCCGCTTTTGCGGTCACTGTGGTGTTGCTGTTCACATTGTGGAAACCGGAAATCAGTGAATTCGCACTCTCAGTGACGGCGATTGCGGTGGCCATTGTGGTTGCCTCGAAAGAGATTATCCTCTGTTTCACTGGCTCCATTCAGCGTGCGAGCTCGCGTTCGTTTCGCATGGGCGATTGGATCGAAGTGGGCAAAAGTACCGGTGAAGTCATTGAACACAATTTGATGGCCACCGTGATTCAGGAGATTGATGTCTATCACGGTGAGTACAACTACACAGGTAAGACTATCACCTTACCAAACAGCTTATTTTTTACCTATCCGGTTAAAAACTTGAACTTCATGAAGCGGTATGTGTTCCACCATTTCTCAATCATCGTGCCGGATTTTGTCAATCTGTATCCGATGCTTAAAGATGTCGAAGATAAAATTAACGAACGCATTCATTACTTTAGTGAAGTCGCCAAACGATACAATGCCATTATTGAAAAGCGAGCGGGGGTCGATTTGCCCGGTTCAGAGCCTCATATCGCGGTCACTAGTGCGGCGACGGGTGAGCAAATTGTTCAGTTCACCCTATTTTGCCCTACAGACAAAGCGTCTCATCTAGAGCAGGGGATTCGTATGGATTTTATGGCTTTGTATGAGCAGCGTTTTCCTAAAGTAGCGCCGTAGAGTTATCAAGACGTTCTCAAGGAGGAGAGCATGATCAAGCAAGTGGGTCCGACAACAATTAAAGAAACACACACGCTAAGTTGTCACTGTGGTGCGGTTAAACTGGCGCTCTCTTTACCTAATGGGATTGAGAAACCGCGCCGTTGTGATTGCTCCTTATGTCGTCGTAAAGGAGCGATAGTGGCCTCTGTCCCATTGGATGGAATCACCCTACTGCAAGGCGAAGAGAGCCTGACCGTCTATCAATTCAATACCCACACAGCAAAACACTATTTTTGCAAAATATGTGGCATCTACACTCATCATCAGCGCCGTTCGGACCCGACAGAGTATGGCTACAATGTCGGATGCCTTGAAGAGGTGAACCCGTTTGATCTTGGCGACATAACGACGATGGACGGAGTGCACCACCCAGCCGATAGGTCTTAGAACAAGCAGAGCAAACCCTTGGGTTTGCTCAATCCGTTTTCAGTAACGCATCTTCATTTTCAACGCAATATTAACCAGCGCAATCAACACTGGCACTTCAATCAACGGGCCAATCACGCCTGCAAACGCTTGATCTGAGTGGAGGCCAAATACCGTAATGCTGACCGCAATCGCCAGTTCAAAGTTATTCCCGGTCGCGGTAAATGCAATCGAGGCGTTTTTATCATACTCAATTCCGAGCTTTTTCCCGATCCAAAAGCTGGTAAAAAACATCAATACGAAATAGAGCGTGAGCGGAATAGCAACACGTATGACATCCATAGGTAATTGCAAAATCATATCGCCTTTGAGGCTAAACATGAGAACAATGGTCGCAAGCAGTGCAATCAGAGTGATGGGTGAAATACGTGGTACAAACACCTCGTTGTACCAAGTTTCGCCCTTAAGCTTGGTGAGCCATTGGCGACTGAGAAAGCCAGCAAGGAAAGGAATACCCAAATAGATCAGGACGCTTTCGGCAATATCGAGCATAGAGATATCGACCTCAAACCCTTGGTAGCCGAGCAGTGGCGGCAGAACGGTAATAAATAGCCAAGCCATAAAACTGTAGGTAACAATTTGGAAGGCGCTGTTGAGTGCCACCAATGCGGCGCCGTACTCTTTGTTGCCACCGCCAATATCGTTCCACACCAACACCATTGCAATGCAGCGCGCTAAGCCAATCAAAATGATGCCCACCATGTAACCCGGTTTGTCTGCAAGAAACAGCAGTGCGAGCACAAACATCAAAATGGGCCCAACGAGCCAGTTCATGATCAGAGAGAGTTTGATGGCTTGCTTATCGCGACGAACTTGGCCAAGCAGTCGGTAATCCACTTTGGCAAGAGGAGGATACATCATCAAAATTAAGCCAATGGCGAGTGGCACGTTGGTTGAGCCCACTGACATTGCCTGATTCCATTCAGCCATGTGGGGGTACAGTGCGCCGATCGCAACACCGAGTGCCATTGCGGCGAATATCCACACAGTGAGATAGCGATCGAGAAAGCTCATGTTTTGAGCTGCGTTAGCGTGATTAGCATTCATGGTTGGGTCTCTATATTCGTTTATCGTCGAAATTCGATTAATAGCTTAAGACAAATGAAGTCAATCATTTGGGCTGAACAAGTGATGAAACAAATCGCCAAATTGTGCCAGTGCCACAGTATTGACGCGGTAGCAGACTTTGGGTGGTTTGGGCTCGCTAAGGATAAATTCTGCCTGTTTCAAGATTCTCAAGTGTTCTGAGACGGTAGATTGCGCCAGCCCCAGTTCGCCCACAAGGTCACTATTGAGGCACTCTCCGCGTTTGTCCATTTGTAGAAGAATGCGCAGGATACGCACGCGAGCCGGGTGAGCGAGTGCCTTGGCCAATAACGCTATTTTTTCCTCTTCGAGAGTGTCGCGAGTGTCGCGCTCATCGCGCACTACATCCTGAAGATTGGCCGGTTGGCAGTGAGTGCTCATGTTGCGATTCCTTAATCGTGAAAAGACGATTAATGCTACGCTTCGAGAGGCTGGCATGCAACAGATAAAGCGATCGTCATCACGCCGTCTCAAAAGTAGGATGCTCCGATGTTTATGCCAGTATGGAAATTAGCCAGCATAAAATGCTAATCATTCATGGTGCGAATGCTCTAAATCAGTGGGTTTTATCTATTGAATTATTAATAGGACATGTTGCGCTCTGTATTCAATGTTTTGTGATATCGAGCCCTAAAAAGAGTGCTAAATTTACAAAATAATAACAACAGCGACGAATTCAACATCATACCCAGTGTGTGACGTTGGAAGCAGTTCAAAGCAATAACGATAAAATCGATTCAGAATGGCTAGGAAAACAGGTATGAAACCACTAAAAATCAAGGACGTGTCCATTGCGATCAGAGCATGGTCAATCCTAGCGCTATTCGCGCTGGGGCTTATTGTTAACACTCTACTTAACATCGAAAAATCCCGAGAGCACATGCGTTACAACTACGAGCATGGGGTTGAAACCTTAGTGCAAAGCGCTATGGGTGTCGCTAATCGCTACTACGAATTAGTCCAAAGTGGCGAGCTGACGTTGGAAGAGGGCCAAAAGAACGCCCTTCAATCGATCTCTGCAATGCGTTTTGACGAGGGGAACTACATCTTTGTGGGAGACAAACACGGTGTCCAATTGGCAACGGGCGTCGCTTCTTTGCTAGGCAAAAACATCATGGAGTTCAAAGACAGCTCTGGACATTTCTTTGTTAAAGACTTGTACAAGATGGCGCAAAGTGGTGGCGGCTTCGTCAACTACACTTGGAAGAATCCAGATAAAAACACCATCGATCCGAAAACCAGTTATGTGATGCAGTTTGAACCCTGGGGGTGGATGATAGGGTCTGGGATGAACATGGTGGCGCTTGAAAATGCAACCAGAATGTCGGAAATCGCCTCATTGAGCTACGCGCTGGGGATTTTGGTGGTCTTATCCTTGATTGTCGGTTACTTCATAAAAACCATCACTAGCCCAATTAAACGCACAGTGAGAGCGATGCGTGAGTTGTCAAAAGGTGAAGGCGATCTGACTCAGCGCTTGCCGGAAGAGGGCAGTGCAGAACTGATATTACTTGCGCGTTATTTCAACCAGTTTATTGCCTCACTACAGACCATCATGCAGAGCATCAGCGATGCCGGGGCTCAAGTCTCAGCATCCGCTTCGCAACTGACACACTCGGTGCATCATATTGATGACAGCTTGAACCAGCAGCAAAACGACGTCGATATGTTGGCGACGGCGATGACTCAAATGCTAGCGACGGTGGAAGAAGTGGCCAGTCGCACCGTTGAGGCCAATGATGCCAGTGGATTAGCGGCGAAAGAAGCTTCGAACAGCCACGCGATTATTAGTCAAAATGTCACGGTCGCTAATGAACTTGCACAGCAAATCGAAGCAGCAACAGAGGTGGTGCAGCAACTAGCGAGCGATGCGAATAACGTTGACACGGTTCTGGAAGTCATTCGAGGCGTCGCCGAGCAGACCAACTTATTGGCGCTCAATGCCGCCATTGAAGCGGCGCGCGCCGGTGAACAAGGTCGAGGCTTTGCCGTGGTCGCCGATGAAGTAAGAACGCTATCGGTGCGAACGCAGGAGTCGACATTAGAGATCCAGAGCATTGTTGAAAAACTGCAAGCCGGTACGAAAAATGTGGTGGAGGTGATGAACCAAGGCGCTGAAAAAGCGGGCAGTGCGTCTTCGTTATCGAGCCAAGCGGGAGATGCGCTGAATCTCATCAACAAAGAGGTACACACGATTGAGGAGATGAACCAGCACATCGCAACGGCTGCGGAGCAACAAACGGTCACGGTCGGAGACATCAACCGCAATGTTGTCAGCCTGCGTGATATGGCGTCAGAAGTGTCGGTAGAGTCAAAACAAATGGCGTCATCAGGTCAAGAATTGAACCGTGTCTCCAATGATCTACTGGCCATGATTCAGCGCTTCAAGCTGGCATAAACGTCTCTCAACACACAAGGCACGTCTTTCGACAACTGAGGTAAATCGCCAGCTCTGATGATAGAATCACGACCCATTATATAGAGCAACATCCATCAGAGCTGTGCGATTCATTATGAGACACCTTAGAACCACTCTTCACCCCGATATTGATCACCTAGACGACAAAATTGTGTTTAAGCGTAATGCTGCACGCGCCATTGTCATCAGTGGAGAGGATATCCTCTTACTCTACACCGCGCGTTACCACGATTACACCATCCCTGGTGGCGGCCTCGATCCCGATGAAGACGTCATCGCAGGTATGGTGCGCGAACTGCAAGAAGAAACCGGCGCGCAAAATATTCACGCCATCAAGCCATTCGGCCTTTATGAAGAGTTTCGTCCTTGGTACAAAGATGACGCCGATGTAATGCACATGATCTCCTACTGCTACACCTGCAAGGTGGACAGAGAGCTCGGTGAGACGGCCTACGAAGATTATGAAATAAAAAACGGGATGAAACCTGTGTGGATGAATATCCACGATGCCATCGCTCACAACGAGAAAACCATGGCGCAAAGTGACAAAAAGGGCATGAGCATCGAGCGCGAAACCTTCTTGCTGCAACTGATCGCCAAAGAGATGCTGTGAGCGAACATGGGTTTCGTACAGCCCCATGCTCGTTTGACATGATGGCACTATCTTAGTATCGAGCAATGATATCGCTGCGCTCAATTAATACTGTGCCATGACCAAAGATGAAATCGACGGTGCCACTGATCTGTTATTCGTCAAAATAGGCGCGCCCTGCACGAGAATATAATGTGTCTTGATAACTGGTTACGGAAACATCTCGAAATTGAGCGCGATCCCCTTGATGGGAAATAAGCAACGCCACCGCTTGAGTCCCATTCTGGCGGCTCGGATCGTCTTTTGCTTTCTTTCTTTTGGTTTTGTGGGAAATCAAAGCCATTTTCTATCGTGAGGCTTCGAGCTTGAAAGTCAGCGGCATCGACACTGACCGTGCGACTGCCAAAGGTGCCAAACTTCTTCCCGTTCTCATCCATCATACTGTTTGCTGTGACAATATGCAGAGCTGACGTCGCTCCGATTCCAAGAATTGCCAATCTATTCACGCTGTAAATCCTTTTGTTTATGTTATTGAAAATAAATAGAAACAATGTTTCATTGTGATCTAATTCAGGTTTTTTGATTTGTCTTTACTAAATATTTTTATATTAATTTATAGGGAGTTAGTAAATATTAATCAAATCACATTTAATTACGTAATTTATTAAAACATCGTTTCATTGATCACGTTTTGGTCAAATACCACTTTCAAATAAGGGTCTTTAAGGCGTAAGTTAAATTGAACTTAACGAGAACAAAACGGTGTTTCGAAATGAAAAATAAAATTATAACTTCTGCTATCCTACTCGCACTAACCAGTACAGCGGCGCATGCGGTCTCTATCAATATGCGTCACGAGTGGACGCCTAAATTTGAGGGCAAAGACCAAGTCCATAAAGACCGTATCGCGGTTTCCCATCGCCATGCGAATGGTGTCGGTTGGGAAGTGGAAACCAAGTGGCAAAGTGGTGACGGCTTCTTTGACTTCGACCAGTTTGTTGATGCGGGTAACCAAGCCAACATCAGCTACCGCTGGAAGCTTGATGACCAATTTACTCTAACCCCTCAGTACAAATGGGAAACGGGCAGTAATAAACATGCCCACCAGTTTAACCTAACGTTGGGTTACAAAATTAACGACGATTGGTCGACATCTTTCCGTCATCGTTACCACTATGAGATCAAAAATGGTGGCGACGATAACTCACACTACAACCGTTGGACAGTGGGCCTAGGTTACAAAGGCATCGACAACTGGTCGCTGAGTGCATCGTCAGACTACACCTGGAAACAAGAGGGTGAAGATGTGTGGAAAGGTGACAGTGACGGATTTACTGAATTCAACTTCAAAGCAGAGTACAAAATGGGTGGCGGATGGTATCCGTTTGCTGAATTTGGTGTGACACCAGATAAGAAAGAGAACAGCTCTGAGAAAGATGCTTGGAAACCTCGTTACCGTATCGGCATGAAATACAGCTTCTAATCACCATCTTGACGATACCTAAAACCCTGTTGGTACTCCGGTGCCAATAGGGTTTCAATGAGGATACCCATTATGCAAAAAACGCCCATTGCTCTGTGTATCGCGGCGGCGATGTCTATCACTGGATGTGCGACCGATACGCAACAATCACAATCTCTCTCTCCTGATACGCTCACTTGGCAGGCCATTACGTTTGGTCAATCCACCGATTTAAACTTTGGTTCAACCATACTGCCGGAAAAAGTCGGCACCAATGAAGTGCTCGTTAATGGCAAACCGGCCACCGCGGGTGCTTTGGCGGACACTTTTACCATTGAAAGCCGTGGCGGCAAGCTCGCTAACTCTCATGAAGGGGTGACTTTTTACTACACCAAAATCCCAACCGATGTGAATTTCACCCTGTCTGCGACCATCACCTTGGATCAGCTTGGCCCTGAAACCGGTTCAAAACCCAACCGCCAAGAAGGGGCTGGGATCATGGTACGCGATATTATTGGTGAGCCAAGATTGAATCCTCAACCTGAAGGTTTGGAAGAGTTTCCTTCGGCATCGAACATGGTGATGCATGCGCTGCGTGCAAACAAAAAAGCGACCAATGGCTTGGTGAACATCAACGCCAATTACCGTGAAGGTATCTACCAACCTTGGGGTACGGGCGGCAACCGCATGAGCCGTGATGAGTTCATTAAAGGCGTGCCATTTGGCTCAGATAAGCCCTACAAAATGTCATTAACACGTACCGACAGCGGCTACCTTGTCACCTATGATGATGGTACAGTGCAGCAGAGCGAAGAGATCAAAGGTGCGAATGCCAATATTGTTCAAGTGCAAGATCCGAATTACCAATACATCGGTTTCTTTGCCTCTCGAAATGCGAAAATCACCGTCAGCGATGTGGATCTCACGCTAACCCCAGCCAACACAGTGGATGCGCCGCTTTACAAAGCCACATTGGAAGACGTGGTGCTGCAACAAGCGTCGCCTGATCGCAGTGCGATTGATAACTATACCTTGCAGTCGCGTGCCAACTATTCGGGTACGTTCAGCGTGAGCCAAAATGGGCAAATCTTGGTCGATAATGTGGCGGTCAGTGCCGGTGAGTTTTTCAACTACGACGCCACGCTTAAGCAAAACCAAGCGCAATTTACTGTGACTTACACCCCTGTCGAAGGGCCGGATCTGAGCGCGAAAAGCTACGTTCAATCGGTTGAAAAAGTCACGGTGAGCGATCCAATGAACCTCACCGTTAGCCCTAACAGCCAGCTTGATCTTGCGGCAGCTGTAGAGCTAGTGGCACCGGGTGGTACCATCACATTAGAGCCGGGTGTCTACCCAAGTTTGACGCTGCCAGTGTCTGTGAGTGGTACCCAAGATAAACCCAAGCATCTGATCGCAAAAGATGGCGTGACCTTTAGCGGCGATATTTTGCATGACGCCAGCTACTGGAATGTGAAGAATATCGAGGTGGCAGGTGCGCGCTATATTGTACACGGCAGCCACAACCACTTTGATCGCATTGTGACGCACAGTGCACCTGATACAGGTTTCCAAATCACCTCACAGGCGAAGATTGGCCGTGCACTGTGGGCAAGCTATAACGTGGTGGAAAACAGCGAAAGCTACAACAACATGGATGAGTCACAAATCAATGCGGATGGTTTTGCTGCCAAAATGCGCATCGGTGATGGTAACACCTTTATCCGTTGTGTTGCCCATCACAACATCGATGATGGCTGGGATTTGTTCAACAAGGTTGAAGATGGTGCCAATGGCGTCGTGACTATTCTAGATTCTGTCGCGTACCAAAATGGACAAACGCTTGAAGTAGCAGGTAAAGGCGGTTCACGTGGTAATGGCTTTAAGCTCGGCGGTGAAGGTTTACCTGTGGCGCATATTGTGCGCAACAACTTAGCCTTCCACAACCACATGGACGGCTTTACCGATAACTTCAACCCGGGTGCATTGCAATTGGAAAACAACGTGTCTATCGACAACAAACGTTTCAATTTCCTCGTACGTAAGAGTCCATACACAGAGACAGTGAAGCAGGGTACCTTTACGGGTAACCAGTCATACCGCTTCTTTGTCGACAGTGACTACAGCGATGTGGTGAACGCGGATGTGAAGCAGAACAACTACCTGCTTGCGGATGGCATTACCGTCAATGACCAAGGTCAGGCGATTGAGTCGCAGCGTTTGGTGGAGCTGAAAAAAGCATCGAAAATTTCCGCTACCGAACCGGTTCCCGGTCAATCGGAAGCGATGCGCTTAAAAGCGTTGTTATCACAACCCTAACCACCGAAAGGCTTAGCAAACGCTAAGCCTTTTTTTATCGCTTTTTATGGAGTACAACACGATGAAAATCGCCTCACTTTTCATTCTTCCCTGTACCATGTTGGCGCTACCCACATGGGCAGCGTGTTCACCTGACACCGATTCGACGCCAAGCTCTCTTGGCGCAACAGGCTGGGCCACCGGTGTCACGGGAGGATGCGGCGCGACACAAATCACCACAGTCACCAACCGTCAAGAGCTGATGGATGCACTCAACGAGGGTCAACCAAGCATCGCCCCAGATGGTGCGTGGGTTGAGCCATCTCATCAGGCAAAAATCATTTACGTCAAAGGTTCCATCGATTTGAACAGTGATGCGACAGGTCAACCCATCGCACCTGAGCAGTATATGGCACGTTGTGACTCGCCATACGATAGCTACGACGATTTCTATGCCGCTTATTATCATGCCTATCGTCCGCAAGAGTGGCACAAACAATCGCTTGTAAACGGTCGTCCGCCGGAGTTAACGGGGGAACTGGAAACTCTGCGTCAATGCTTTAGTCGCCAGCAGAACAACCATATCGTGCTGCGTGTCGGCTCTAACACCTCACTGATTGGCGTTGGCACCGACGCGGAAATTAAGCATGGTCAGTTGCGATTAGGTCAACTGCGCTATGACAGAGAAAAGAATCAAGCCAAACCGTACAACTATCATGCGCAAAATATCGTGATCCGAAACCTTCGCTTTACCGATGCGTTTGATGATTTCCCAGGGTGGGGACCAAGAGATTCGTTTAAAGTCGACAAAAAAGAATTTGGTCAAGGAAATTGCAGTGAGACGTTTGTTGATGACAAGGTCAATCCAACCGGGTGCGCGCTGCGCGGGGGGCGTTGGAACTCTGAGTACGACAACATCACAGTAGAAAACGCGTCTATGGTGTGGATTGATCACAACAGTTTTAGCAATGGTGAACGGACTGACGATCGCTTCCCACCCGTTTGGGACGCGCCATACAACGAAAAGACGCAAAAAGTACAACACCACGACGCCTTGATCGATATTGTTGGCGCGTCAACCAAAGTGACGGTCTCGAACAACCACTTCAAGCATCACGATAAGGTCGGGTTGATTGGTGGTTCTGACAGTGCCAATGCACAAACCGGCTATGGTCCAGACGTGTTGGATGTCACTTTTCATGACAACCATTTCGAGACCACAGGGCAACGTATGCCGCGCGTGCGCTTTGGTCGCGTTCATGTGTACAACAACCTGTATGAACTTGATTACCGCACCTCTCCTTATCCTAAATATCGGATGGGCGATGCCATGATGGTGGGCACGGCGGGTAAACTCTATGTGGAAGAGAATGCGTTTGTGATTCCCGGCAAAGAAAAAGACATCGTCAACAAGTTGATTGGTTACAGCTCTAGCCAAAGCAACAAGAAGAAGTGTCTTAATGCAGGTTGGAGTGAAGCAAAGTGCGGCTCTTATTACTTCGCGCACAACAATTGGTTGAATGGTCAGCCTGTTGAGTTGAACGAGGTTGCCCACGCTAAGGCGAAGAAGAGTAAAAGCAGTGCGCCGCTGATCTCGCTAGACCCAGCTCAAGAGGCGCGTTTTTGGCACCCGAGCCAACACTATGCCTATGATGTCAAAGCGCCCGCAGAGTTGCTTAACACATTGAAAGATAAAGTCGGCGCGGGCAAGCTGAGTCAATAACTCAAACGGTGTTGTCGCCAAACAAAAAAGCAGCCATCTAGAAGGAGGCTGCTTTTCTTCATTGCGTTTTTGACAGCGCGTCTATTACTGTGTCACTGAGGCCAAAAACTCACCAAAGCGTTGCCACGATTTTTCGTCGGCGTCTTTTCGATAGCGGTCGCTGTCAAACACGGTGAATGCGTGGGGCGCGCCGCTGTAGGTGATCATTTCATGGGGCACTTGGGTTGCTTCTAGCTCGGTAGCGAGCGCGGCAAATTGATCCATGGTAATGGCCGTGTCCGCGGTACCATGCAGCACTAGGATAGGCGCTTTAGTTTGTTGATAGGATTGTCCTTCAGGCGTCGATAGCCCGCCGTGAAACGTCGCAAACCCCTTTGCTTGCATGCCTGCACGCGCCGATTCAAGAACTGCGGCTCCGCCAAAACAGTAACCCATGACCACCGCGTTGCTGACATCGCCCCCTAAGCTGGCGGCAAAGTCTAAACTGCCTTGCATCAAAGCACGCAATTTGTCTCTGTCTTTATAGAGCTCGCCAGTGTGTTGGCGGCGATCTTCAATTTTCTCAGGCCGAATCCCTTTGCCGAACAAATCCGCAGCGAAGACGTTGTAGCCTTGCTCTGTCAACATCTGTGCCCGTTTCATTTCATAATCGGTCAACCCATCCCAGTCGTGCACCAGTAAGACTAACGGGGCATCGTCACCCGCTTTGGACCAGTAGCCCTCGTATTCAATACCATTTACATTGTAAATTTTACTTTCGCCTGCCAACGCGTTGACGCTCATCAGCGCGCTACTCAGCAGCGTTAACCCTAACCCGATTCTCTTTTTCATTGTTCACCTCCGTTGTTTCAACAAGCTTAGTACGTATCGAGTCAAAATACGTTATCGCTTGTCTTACGTAAGCGGCGCACAAAGAGCGCAAATCGAAGCCATGTTTTTATAGGGGAGGATTAGGACGGCGTCGACACCTCATCCACCAAGTACAGAATCGATTGATACGGGATGCCACTGTGATGGGACAATCCTATTTCGCAGGTGCGACTGTTACTAAATCCGCGGTGACACCCATCGGGAACTTGCGCTTTGAGCGATTCGAGTGCCGCTTGGTTGAGCTCCGGTGTGGTGAAGCCTTTGTCGCCCGCCCAGCCACAACAGGCGATGTGCTCAGGTAGCACGACGTCGGTGGCGCACGCCTTGGCGAGCGCGAGCATGTCGGCTTCCAATCCCATGCGTCTTGCGCTACAGGTGACATGCAACATCACGGTTTCTTGTTTGGGCGTCAACGTTAAGTGTGGCAGCAAGTAACGATGAACGAAACCCGTCGGCTCGACGATGGTCAGCGGCTGGGTAAAGTGCTCAATGCTGCGCTTCGCGCACGGGCTGGTGTCCATCAAAATAGGGTACTCCCCTTGGTAACTAGCGGCGTAGAGCGCTTTTTCCAGTTGTATGGTTTTTTGCTTGGCGAGATCCGTCATTCCTTTGCTGTCATAGGGCATGCCACAGCAGAGGCTGTCGAGACCGTCTGGAATGATCACTTCAAAGCCTGCTTTTTTGATCAGCGAGAGCGTGACTTGAGTCAAGCTGCGTGAGTCTGGGTTGTCCGCTTGCTGGCCCATAGTTCTTGAAGCGCATGAGGGCAGATAGACCACTTTTTTATCGGATTTGACCAAGAGTTCCATCGCCTTATCGACGCGGTGGCGGTTTGGGGTGGGAATTTCTGCTAACCATTGTGGCGTTTTGCCTTTGGTGATTCGGCGAATTTGGCTCATGACCGCCGCCATATTGTTAGGGCGTAGCAGGGCAGAGGCGATACGGTTTGCGCCCAGCGCGGCGCGGGTTAACGTGGTCGTGGTGGCGAAGTGATCCGCTGTCCAACGTGCAATCGGCGTGAAGGAGTGATACTTGGCACTGCGCAGTTGCTTGACCAGATCACCCGTGTTGACGCCCACCGGGCAGCGATCGGCGCACAATCCGGTGGCGGCGCACGTATCTAAACCTTGATGTTCAAACACCAGCTCTAGTTCATGCGCGCTAGGCAGTTGATGGCGTTTGCGGTGCTGGATCTCACGGTACAACACAATCCGCTGGCGAGGGGAAAGCGTTAAGGTGCGCGATGGGCAGACCGGTTCACAGAAGCCGCATTCAATGCAACGATCGACAATCGGATCCGCCGCGGGCATCGGCTTCAAATCTTCAAGGTGCGCGTTGGGGTTGTCGTTGATGATGACACCCGGGTTGAGCAGTCCGTCGGGATCAAACAAGCGCTTAATTTGCTGCATTAATTGGTAGCCTTCCTGACCCCATTCGAGCTCGACATAAGGGGCCATATTGCGTCCTGTGCCGTGCTCCGCTTTAAGTGAGCCTTGGTATTTCAACGCGACCAACTCGGCAACGTCATCCATAAACGCGCCATAGCGGGCGATCTCTTCTTGGCTATCAAACCCTTGGGTAAAAACAAAATGGAGGTTGCCCTCCAGCGCATGGCCGAAAATGATCGCCTCATCGTAGTGGTAGCGATCGAACAGTTGCTGCAAATCGCGCACACCGTGAGCCAAATGCTCAACGGGAAAAGCGACATCCTCGATGATAACGGTGGTGCCGACTTCACGAACGGCGCCGACCGCAGGAAACATGCCTTTTCGAATGCCCCACAGCGTGGCGACGGTGTTCGCATCGCAGGTAAAATCGACCGATTCGATAATCGCGTAATCGGTCAGAGCCGCCATCACACGCGCACATTGCGCCTCGAGCTGATCAGCACTTTCCGCGTGGGTTTCAACCAACAGCGCGGCTGCGTCCGTGGTCAGTGTCGACATAAAGTCGGGCATACCCGATTTATCGGCGACGGATTTCAGCGCGCGACCATCCATCAGTTCGACGGCGGCAACGGGGGATTGGGAGAGAGTCGTGACGGCGCGACTGGCGGTCTCGATATCAGCAAACACCAGTAACGACGAGGCTTTGAACGGGTGATCGGCCACGGTGTGGTAAGTGATGTCTGCGATAAAGCCTAAGGTGCCTTCTGAGCCAATCATCAGATGTTCGAGCACTTCAATCGGATCATCAAAATCGACCAGTGCGTTAAGGGCGTAGCCTGTGGTGTTTTTTAGGCGATATTTGTGGCGAATACGTTCGGTGAGTGTGGGGTTAGCGCGCGTTTTTGCCACCAGTTGGGTTAAGCCGTCAATGATGTCAGGGCGCTGGCGTTTAAATGCCTCGACACTGGCTGGGTCGGCGCTATTGAGCACGGTGCCATCGCTTAAAACCAGTGTCAGGCTATCGATGGTGCGATAGGAGTTTTGCGCTGTACCGCAACACATTCCACTGGCGTTATTCGCTGCTATGCCGCCAATTTTACAGGTATTGATTGAGGCGGGATCAGGGCCAATTTTACGTTGAAAGGGCGCAAGGTAACGGTTGGCGTCAGCGCCAATCACGCCGGGTTGCAGGCGGATTTTTTTGCCATTATCGATGATCTCATGGCCGCGCCAGTGATCGGTCAAGGTGATCAACACCGAATCCGACACCGCTTGGCCTGAAAGGCTGGTGCCTGCGGCGCGAAAGGTAAAGGGCACCGCAAACTCGCGGCAGGTGCGGATCACCCAAATCACTTCATCGAGGTTGGACAACTTGACCACTAGTTTTGGAATCAAGCGATAGAAACTGGCATCGGTGCCATACGCAAGACGCTTGGCGTCATCGGTGATCAGTCTATCTTTATCAAGGCGCTGGCTCAGCGTCTCAATCAAGGCCGAGTAAGGATGAGAGTTCAACGTATTGGGCATATCCGCTTCCTGCTGTGTAGAGTGGGGCTATCATGGCCTAACCACTTGTTTTTATTATGTCGTTTGGTGCCTGTCTTGCTGCACGGTTTGCTGATTATATTTGGCTCAGCGCATCGAGATTGAGATCCGCAAGTGATTTTGCGCCAGTCAGCGTCATCGCGACGCGCATCTCACTTTCATACAGGTTCAGTAAGTGTTCAACCCCAGCTTGACCTTGCGCAGCCAGAGCATAAATAAATGAACGACCGAGCAGGGTACAATCGGCGCCAAGGGCAATCATTCTGACGACATCAAGGCCGCTGCGAATGCCCGAATCGACCATGATCTTCACCTCACCTTTGACGGCATCGGCGATAGCGGGCAAGGCTTTGGCGCTGGAGAGGACGCCGTCGAGTTGGCGTCCTCCGTGGTTTGACACCACAATGCCATCGGCGCCAAATTTCACCGCGTCTTTGGCATCCTCAGGATCTAAAATACCTTTAATAACCATTGGGCCTTGCCAAAATTCACGAATCCACTCGAGATCTTTCCAACTGATGGAGGGATCGAAATTGGCCCCCAACCAGCCAATGTAATCCTCTAACTGAGTCGGTTCACCGCGATAAGCTGAAATATTGCCCAGATCATGCGGCTTACCGTTGAGACCCACATCCCACGCCCACTTTGGGTGACACGCCGCTTGCCAGACTCGCTTGAGCGCGGCGTAATCACCACTCATACCTGAATGGCGGTCACGGTATCGCGCACCGGGTACGGGCATATCGACAGTAAAGACCAAGGTGGTGACGCCGGCCGCTTTGGCCCGCTCAAGAGCGTGTTTCATAAAGCCGCGATCTTTGAGCACATAGAGTTGAAACCACATCGGGCGCGCCATCACAGGGGCCACTTCCTCAATTGGGCAGACAGACACCGTCGAGAGCGTAAACGGGATGCCTTTGTTGTCAGCGGCGCGCGCCGCTTGCACCTCGCCGCGCCGAGCGTACATACCGGTGAGCCCGACGGGGGCTAGAGCAATAGGCATAGAGAGGGTGTCGCCAAACAGATCGCAAGAGAGTGACAGATCTTCCATGTTGCGCAGTACCCGCTGCTTAAGCGCAATGGCCTGTAAATCCTCGCAGTTGCGGCGCAGTGTATGCTCCTGATTTGCGCCGCCATCAATATAGTGAAACAGAAAGGGAGGCAAGGCACGTTGAGCGGCCGCGCGATAGTCGGTAGGGGCGGAAATGATCATGGCGATGTCCTTACGGCGTTACATTGTGATTGAATTGTTTCTTAATTGTGAACTTATCGCTTTCCTTTTTCTGGGTATAGGGAAATAATGAAAATGATTAATTCCAAAAATGACATAATATGATGCGCGCAGACGATCTTATTCTCTTCTCCCAAGTGGTGGAACTGGGCAGTTTCAGCAAGGTAGCAGAGCACAATAACCTGACAAATTCGGTAGTTAGCAAAAGAATTGCGAGATTGGAGCACGATCTCGGCGTGCAGCTTTTATATCGTACAACGCGAAAATTGACCCTGACAGAAGCGGGCAAAGCACTGACGCAAGGTGCGAAAAGTGTGAAGCAAGCCGCGCAAGAAGCGCTCGATACGGTGTCAGGGTATGGCGAGAGTATATCGGGTCACATTCGCATGTCGGTGCCGAC
Organism: Vibrio sp. R15-SG3-ISO1A; assembly: GCF_059833955.1. NCBI lineage: Bacteria > Pseudomonadati > Pseudomonadota > Gammaproteobacteria > Vibrionales > Vibrionaceae > Vibrio > Vibrio sp. R15-SG3-ISO1A. Next base: position 3,843 of record NZ_JCBDGH010000068.1, on the reverse strand, counting down.
CATCTCGGGCGATTTGATCTTGGCTGATGCGGTGGCGGAGTTTTGCAATCTTCACCCCGGTTTAACGGTCGATATGTCACTGGATAACAAGTTTGTCGATTTGCTGGAAGGGGGTTTTGACTTAGTGATCCGCACCGGTTACCTGGAAGACTCGAGCCTGATCGCGCGTCATATTTTAGACTCGCAGTGGGTGGTGTGCGCGTCCCCTTCCTATATTGCCAAACAAGGTAAGCCGATTGAGCCTCGCGATCTGTTGCAGCACAACTGCCTGCAATACGCCTATCAAACCACGGGCGCCAGTGAGTGGGAGTTCAAGGGCAAGCAGAGCCACTACTTCGTTAAAGTCTCCGGCAGTTTTTCCACCGATAACGCCACTGCTCTGCGCAAAGCGGCGCTCGGTGGTCACGGCATTGCCTATGTACCGCGCTGCTTGGTTTACCATGATTTGCGCAGCGGTCAGCTGGTTGATCTCTTCCCAGAACAAGTCGCTAAGCGGCTCGGCATTTACGCCGTCTATCCTTTTACTCGCCAGCCACCTAACAAGGTTAAGCTGTTGATTGAGCACATCCGCACCCGATATCTGGCGATTTCGCACTATTTTTGAATCGGCTCTCTATTCGAGCACCGATGCCTGTTTCAGCTGATGAATATCCGACTTCAAATCGCTGATGATCCCTTGGTAACTGCTCATTTGGCTATCCGTTTGCTTCACCTCAGCATCATAAAAATGGGGATACTCTTTTTCTAGGCTTTGGAAAGCCATAGTGGTGATCGCGAGCTGCGCCATCAAGTATGCATCATGCGTGGTCGATTCAGCAATCAAGCTATCGAGTTCATCGCGTGTCAGGGCGAGTTCGTTTTGCAACTGCATGAAGGTGCGTTCGCTTTCCGGGGTTAAGGTATGTTGATCATCGTCTAGTTGCGTCAATGTCGCGTTATGGGTGAGCAGGGTGAGTAGTTTCGCGACCGATTGAGAGAACTGTTTGGGCTCGCTAAGCATGCCGGATTGATACGCTTGGCACAGTGCAAAGGAGGCATCTCGATAGAGCTGAATGCTTTGCGAGCGTTTGTATTGATGAGAAACCCCAGCGGAGTAGGCACGCAGCGCCTCGATCTTCAGTTCATTGGAGTCGGATTCAAACGCGGTGTTGACCATCAGTGCGAGCGCTTGCTGATTGACAGCGCTGGTATCACCAGCGTGGATAATGCAGGTGCGATAACGTTCTTGCTCAGCCATGATCGCGTCTTCGTTTTTCCACAGCGAAGTTAAAATAGAGCTGGTGGAGCTGTTGGAGCTACATCCTGTTAATAGGACGCTGCCAAGTAGCAGTAGGGCGGTGCGAACGGAGCGAATACCTATGATGGAGTCTAGGGTGACAGGCAATGTCGATGTCGTATATTTCATGCTATTTGTTCCTTAATCAAACGTGTTCCTTAATTAAATATCTTCCTCAATTAAAAGAAGTAACCTAACCCGATCCCGTACGTCACTTGTACATCGTCCCCTTGTTGAGCGGTGATAGTGCTGTGTTTGGCATCGTTAGTGAGTTGCTGCAGATAGGCGCCTGCACCCAATGCCCAGTGGCGATTGAGGCGGTGGACCACTCCCGTCCAAGCGTAGTATTGACGTAGCCCACCACTGGCTGCAAAAGGCGCAATGCCGGTCAATTGGCTCTCTTGGTCACTGACGGAAAAGTTGTGGCGCATAAACTCGCCGTTGGCCCAAGTCAGACCCGCACCAACGCCGACAAACGTTTCTTGGTTAACCGGCACCCAGACACTGTTGTAGAGGTTAATGTTGGCGCCTTCGGTGTCACCGCTAAAGGCATGGCTTGCGAGTGCGCCAGCGCGATAGCGAAACGGTAACGCGTAGTCGGTGTTCACGACGCTGTAGCCGACAAACAGCCCCAACTCGGTGCCGGACTCTATGGCGTTGAGCTGATCCACCGCCGAATTTTTGACCTCATCTCGACCCAGTTTGTACAGCACGGCGGGACCATATTCAAAGTGTGAGTCAGTGTTGACTTTAATGCCCGCATAAGGCCCATACCACTCCATATACCTTCCCGATTCAAACGCGTAGCGTCCGCCGGGTACTGCGCCTGTCATGCTCTCTTTGGCGCCGTGATATTCCGGTGTTTTGCCAATACCAATGCCGAAAAAATCGGGAAATCGATATGGCGTCGCCGTGACGTGGCTTGAATATAGGCTGGTAATAAGCAGCAAATAGAGACATAAGCGAACAATGGGCGTTGGGGGAGAGCTGAGAGTCATAGTCATCAAGATGTCTTGGTTGCAAGAGGAAGAAAAGCGCCTTGGAGCGCGCGGTTGGCGCCATTTTAGTGATCTTGATTCATCACCGTACAGGCATGCTCAGTTATACATTGCATAACAAGTGGAGATGTAACAGTGCGGAACTGCTGAGGAAATGTGATCTTATTGGCGATGATGGCGCTTTCATACCAAGATAAGCGATCGGGTTGATCGAGAATTCATCAGATTCATAACGATTGAAGATGTTTTGAATAAATTTGGCTTTATGTATTTCACGCTTATCGAAAATTATTATGCACACCGTTCAATTACCAATAATTATTCGAGGGCTTACAAATGAACAGCAACAAAACACTTTTGGCTTTGGCCATCGCATCGCTAACGGCAACCTCTGTGTCGGCTTCAGAAATTTACAATGATGGTAAAAACTCGATCCAAATGGGTGGACGCGCAGAAGCGCGCGCGTCAGTCATGGACGGCGAATTCGAAGATCGCTCACGTATCCGTCTTAACTTCTTAGGTAAAGCGGAATTGGCCAACGGCTTCTACGGCATCGGTTTCTACGAAGGTGAATTCACCACCAATGAGCAAGGTCAAGCGACCGATACTGACGCAGATAACCTCACCAACCGTTACGCATACGCAGGCTTTGGCTCCCTGTTTGGTGAAGTGACTTACGGTAAGAACGAAGGTGCGCTGGGCGTCATCACCGACTTTACCGACATCATGGCTTACCACGGCAACTCGGCGGCGTACAAAATCGCCATTGCTGATCGTACCGACAACATGCTCACCTATACCGGCAAATTTGGTGGCTTGGGCGTGAAGGGCTCATACCGCTTTGCAGACCGTATTACTGAAGATGCGACTGGCAAACTCGATAAATTCGACAACAATGACGCGGATGGTTACTCACTCTCCACCACCTACGCGTTTGATATCGATGAGTTTGGTATCAACCTTGGCCTAGGTTATGCCGATGGCAACGAGTTTGATGAGCAAGGCTACGTGATTGAACGTGACCAATTTATGCTCGCAGGCTCGGTTGCATTCCGAGACTTCTACTTTGCCGCCGCGTATGTCGATGGTGAAGATAAAAACCGCACCCTAAGACAAGCGTCGGATCTGTCAGGTTATGAAGTCGCGGCGTCGTACACACTGAATAAAGCGGTCTTTACTGCGACCTACAACTACCTAGAAGAGAAAAACAAATACACCGGTGAGAAGAGCGACGCAGCCGATAACATCGCGATTGATGCGACCTACTACTTCCAGCCGAACTTCCGTGGCTACATCTCATACAACTTCAACAACTTGTCTGACAGCGATGTGCAATACAAGTGGCAAAAAGAAGACGAGCTAGCGCTTGGTATCCGCTACGACTTCTAACGTTATCCCCCGCACCGAAGTGGTTTGGCCGCTTCGGTGCGTTCAATCTCAACCGATTGTAACGAGCCAGTGGCTCACATACCAATAGGACCCCAACCCATGAATACGTTTACGCACAACAGTTTACTGGTGGCGATGGCGCTCGGCTTAACCGCGTGCAGTGAAGGCGAGGTGACCCTG
>NZ_JCBDGH010000067.1:0-14242 GCF_059833955.1 Vibrio sp. R15-SG3-ISO1A | reverse complement strand
ATGGGGCTGATAGAGGACCTCTCAGAGGCTGCGACTCGCCAGCACACGCCGAAGCTCGCGTTTGTGGCACCGCCTAATACTTATCACACATCAAGTGCAAGTGTGGTTGAGGCGGGCGATATTGATCTTTTGGTCAGGGCGATGTCGATGGGACAGTTGCACCACGCCATGATGGGCACCGCAGCGGTGGCTATCGCTGCGGCGGCGTGCGTACCGGGCACGCTGGTCAATCAAGCGGCGGGCGGCGGCGAGCGTGACCAAGTCACCTTTGGTCATCCGTCTGGCACCTTAACCGTCGGCGCAAAAGTCGATGAGCAAGGTGGGCAATGGTGCGCTCGGCAAGTCAGTATGGGCCGCAGCGCAAGAATTTTGATGGAGGGCGTTGTGCGTGTTCCCTCCGATGTCTTTCACTCTGTTCAATAACCAGAGTGCCAATAGCTAAAGACAGTCTGGAGGAAGCAGCATGTCTGAGTATCAAAAGCAGTATCAATGGGCAAAAGAATCGCCAGAGCAGTTCTGGCAAGCACAAGCCGAAGCGATTGATTGGTTTGAAAAACCAACCACGGTATTAGCGGAGGATGACAACGGGATTGAACGCTGGTTTCCTGACGGTGTGATGAATACCTGCTGGCTCGCGCTCGATTACCATTGTGAGCAGGGACGCGGCGCCAAAACGGCGCTGATTTATGACTCCCCTGTGACAGGAACCAAAAAGCGCTACACCTATCAAGGTATGCGTGATCAAGTGGCTAAAATTGCAGGAATGCTCAGCGCGCAAGGCGTCACCAAAGGCGATCGCGTTGTCATCTACATGCCGATGATCCCAGAGGCCGCCATGGCGATGCTGGCGTGTGCTCGGCTGGGTGCGATTCATTCGGTGGTGTTTGGCGGATTTGCACCTAACGAGCTCGCGGTGCGCATCGAAGATGCCGAGCCTAAGGTAGTCATTACGGCTTCTTGCGGCATAGAGATCAATAAAGTGATTGAATACAAGCCGATGGTCGATAAGGCGATCATGGATAGCCGCTGGAAACCGGAAGCGGTGTTTGTGTTGCAGCGTGAACAGTGCCAAGCAGCACTCACACATGAGCGAGATGTCGATTGGCACCAGGCGTTTGAGGCGGCGCTGCCTCATGCCTGTGTGCCTGTATTGGCAACCGATCCGCTCTATATCTTGTACACATCCGGCACGACCGGCAAACCCAAAGGCGTGGTGCGCGATAATGGCGGCCATGCGGTAGCGATGAAGTATTCAATGAGCGCCATCTACAACGTACCGCAAGAAGGCGTGTACTGGGCGGCATCGGATGTCGGCTGGGTAGTCGGTCACTCTTATATTGTCTATGCGCCGCTGCTTCATGGTTGCACCACCATTTTATTTGAGGGCAAGCCGGTAAGAACGCCCGATCCCGGTGCTTTCTGGCGCGTGTGTGAAGAGTATCAAGTGGATGTGCTGTTTTCTGCGCCGACGGCATTTCGCGCTATCAAGAAAGAGGATCCGCAAGGGGAGTTTCTACGCCAGTACGATTTGTCCAAACTGCAGACGATTTTTATGGCCGGCGAGCGGCTTGACCCGCCCACACTAGAGTGGGTTGAACAGCAAACGGGCAAGCCTGTGATCGATCACTGGTGGCAAACCGAAACGGGCTGGGCGATTGCAGGTAATCCGATAGGGATTGAAGCGATGCCCGTTAAAGCCGGTTCGGCAACCAAGCCAATCCCGGGCTATCAAGTCGACATCTTGGATGAGCTAGGGGAGATCGCAGCGCCTGGTCAGCAAGGCTTTGTGGCCCTTAAACGGCCTCTGCCGCCAAGCTGCCTACCGACGGTGTGGCGCAATCATGACCGATTTGAGTCCGGCTATTTGAGTCAATTTCCCGGCTACTACGTTTCAGGGGACGGCGGTTATCTTGATGAGGAGGGCTACTTGTTCATCATGGGGCGGATTGATGATGTGATTAACGTGGCGGGTCATCGCCTTTCCACGGGCGAGATGGAGGAGATTGTCGGTGCGCATCCCGCGATTGCAGAGTGCGCGGTGGTCGGAATTCATGATGATTTGAAAGGGCAACTGCCACTCGGTTTTGTAGTGCTAAAAGATGGTGTGAAGATTGATTCACTAGAGCTCGAAGGTGAACTGATTGGCAAAGTGCGTGATGAGATTGGCGCGGTGGCGTGCTTTAAACACGCGCTGGTCGTGGAGCGCCTACCCAAGACGCGCTCTGGTAAAATCTTGCGCCGCACCATTCGTCAAATCGCCGATGGTGAAAAGTATACAGTCCCATCGACCATTGATGACCCAACCAGCCTAGATGAAATCATGAAAGCGCTGAACTCTTAACCCGTCATTCTGCGCGCCATCCGCTCGTTATTGGGGCGGCGCGCAGGTTATCGTCAATAATCCTTTGCAACGCTTGCAATCGCGCAGTTTGCGACCCAAACTAATGCTTTACCGTAAAACCGCCTCAGCATGAAGATTCGCAGCGCCATCGCGCAAGACCTCGATACCCTCAACGAATTGATGTTTCAGCTCCATGATGAGCATCATCAACAGTCGCCGGACTATTTCAAATCTGCCGAAGAGATAGAGCAAGAGAAGAGTATTGCGCGTTATCTCGATAACCCTGAATGCTTGGTTTTGGTCGCATTGGATGTATCAAGCCAACAGATTGTCGGCTTTGTGTCTGGTCACTTTTGTGAACTGATTTCTACCGTTAGCCAACCGTTGCAAATGGGATCACTGGATGAGTTGTACGTGTTGCCCACCTATCGCCAACAAGGTGTGGCTCAACAGTTGTGTGATGAGATGGCGCATCGATTTGAGCAATATGGTGTCGAAGAGATGTTTGTTGAAGTGTGGCAGTTCAACCAAAGTGCCTTAGCTCTCTATGACCGATTGGGGTTTGAGCCTCATATCCATTGGTTGAAGAAGACACTGAAATAACCGTTTTGGTCATGCGATAAAAAGTAATGAGGCCGTCACACGGCCTCATTGATTGGGTTGCGCTTACCGCTTAGTTATCGGCGTTGAGCACAAACTGCTCAATCACTAAGGCAACGCCATCGTCGTTATTACTCGCGGTGATGTGATTGGCGATGGCTTTGGTGCCTTCCATCGCGTTTTCCATCGCTACGCCTAACCCAGCGTATTCGAGCATGTGGTGATCATTCTCCGCATCACCCATACAGATCACGGCATCAGCCTCAATACCGAGGTGCTGGGCAATCGCGCCGACGCCGACGCCTTTGTTGCTCTGCTGGCTCAAAAATTCCAGGAAGAAGGGGGCACTTTGCACTATGGTGAAGTCGCCGTGAAAATCAGCGGGAATATCACCGATAGCTTGGGTGAGCTTCTCTGGCGCACCCACGATCATCGCTTTGATGATTTCATGGTCGTCATGCAACTCGTCAAAATCCATCAAGGTGACAGGAATTTTGTTGATGGTGGACTCAATACCGGTAAATTCATTCATCTCTGGCGTGATAAGGCCTAGTTCACTGCTGAATGCATGACAATACAGGTCAAGCTGTTTAGCTAGCGCAGCAACACGTTTTGCACTCGCCCCATCAATGATCGCTTGGTGAATGACCGTATCACCGCCGAGCTCTTTCACCATAGAGCCGTTAAAGTAGACAACAAACTCGCCGTCAGCATAGAGGCCAAGTTCTTCAATCGCACCACGCATTCCATCGATTGGGCGGCCAGAGGCAAGCACGACCTTAACGCCTTGTTCACGAGCCTTGGCAATGGCTTGTTTGGTGCGAGGGCTTATAGTTTTATCACTGGTGAGCAGGGTGCCATCCATATCCAGTGCGATCAATTTGTACATAACGGGCATCTTAAATTTGCAAAAACAAAGTCTCGCAGAATAATCCTTCATCGCTTAATGATCAATTTATGATTTAGTTGACCTAAACGCCGAGCTCCTTTATGGTCTCGCCCTTGCAAAATGATTAGATGACAAATTGGGCTGATTAACCTTGTATAAAGTGAATGAATTGTTTGAAACCATCCAGGGTGAAGGGGTCTTTACAGGGGTTCCTTCGGTGTTTGTGCGCCTGCAAGAGTGTCCTGTCGGATGCGCTTGGTGTGATACCAAACAGACCTGGGCTGCGACGCCACAAGATGAAACCTCGTTTAAACAGATCGTGGTCAAGCAAGGCGATTCACCCACTTGGTGCCGCGCAGACGCGAGTGCGATCGTTGAACAATATGTCGCTCAAGGTTATCAAGCCAAACATGTTGTGATCACGGGTGGCGAACCTTGTCTTTATGACTTAACGCCTTTGACCGAAGCGTTTGAAGCGATCGGTTGTCAGTGCCAAATTGAGACCAGCGGCACTTATGAGGTGCTTGCGACAGAAACAACATGGGTGACAGTGTCACCAAAAATCGCTATGAAAGGTAAGCTTCCGGTGCTGGATAGCGCGCTACTTCGCGCCAATGAAATTAAGCATCCGGTTGGCACACAAAAAGACATCGATCAGCTGGATACTTTGCTAAGCCGTGCGAAGGTGCCGAGTCGCACCACCATTGCATTGCAACCGATCAGTCAAAAGCCGCGCGCGACACAACTTTGTATTTATACTTGCATCTCGCGCAACTGGCGGTTATCTATTCAGACGCACAAGTATTTGAGTATTGCTTAAAGGAATTGAAGATGAAGAAAGCGGTCGTCGTATTTAGTGGTGGACAAGACTCCACTACCTGTTTGGTTCAAGCACTGCAAGAGTACGATGAAGTGCACGCGATAACCTTTGATTATGGCCAGCGCCACAAACTTGAAATTGAGGTGGCACAAAACCTAGCGAAAGAGCTTGGTGTCGCAGCGCACAAAGTCATGGATGTGGGTCTTCTCAATGAGTTAGCGATTAGCTCACTAACGCGCGATGACATTCCTGTTTCTCATGAACTGCAAGAGAACGGTTTGCCGAACTCGTTTGTGCCTGGGCGCAATATCTTGTTTCTCACTCTTGCGGGCATCTACGCCTATCAGATTGGTGCAGAGGCGCTCATCACTGGTGTCTGTGAAACCGACTTTTCAGGTTATCCAGATTGCCGAGATGAGTTTGTTAAAGCAATGAACAGCGCCTTGGTGAAAGGGATGGACCGACCACTGGAGATTGTGACACCACTGATGTGGCTCAATAAAGCGCAAACGTGGGCACTGGCAGATCAATATCAAGCACTCTCTCTTATCAAAGAGAAAACTCTGACGTGTTACAACGGTATCATCGGGGACGGCTGCGGTGCCTGTCCTTCGTGTGATTTGCGTAGAGCGGGCCTTGACGCCTATCTCGACAACAAAGAGGTGGTTATGGCAGAGCTTGCAGAGAAGCAGCGCTAACCAATTTTTGTGAAATACAAAACGCCCTGCAAGTGCAGGGCGTTAATGTTTTTACAGGAACACCTGATGGCAAAGCGCTTACGCGAGGTAAAGCTTAGCGAGATCAGAAGGCTCAACTTCCTTGCCTTCCAATTGTGCGTTCCAGTTGGTGCCGATGAGCACGCCGTCTTCTGCGAGCGTCAATAGCCAATCTTCAACAAAGATATCCAGAGGGATCTCTAGGACTTCAAAGTCTGCCCACTCTTCAACGTTATGCGCTTGAGCATCCTCTTTTGAGGACCAAAACGGCATCACTTCGCTGTTCTCAAATTCTGAAGAGTCGCAAGATAGCCAACCTTCTTCGTTACGCATGCCCCAAACCAGTTTGCTCTGTTGCGTTTCTGCGACGAATAGTTCCAAGTTAGCTTGGATATCTGATGTTAATTTGCTCATTGTAAAGCTCTCTTAAAGTAGTTCGGCTGTAGGGTAGCACTCTGGACCAAGAAGCGAAACTCCTGTGCGACGTTTCTGCCATCAAGTTGCAGCAAAACTGACGCACAAGGCGTTATTTCGGAATCGTGGTAAAGATCGTCCACTCTTCTTTGACGTGACCTTTATGCCCAACCACACTGGCAACGACTTTTCTGTTCATGGCATGTGAGACTTCGTCTTCACCCGTGTCAGAGACGTTGTCACCAAAACCCACAACGCGAATTCGGCTCGGTGTTACCCCATAGCCAACCAGCGCCTGGCGTACCTCTTCTGCACGTTGCTTCGACAGCGCGAGATTGTGTTCAGAGTTGCCAGTTTTACTGGCAAATCCCTGCAACTCAATCGAGGTTTCAGGGTATTGGTCAAGAAACGCAGCCATCGATTCTATTTGTGGGTAAAACGGTGTCGCGATTTCAGTAGAGTTGTTATCGAACAAAATATGCAAACTTAACGCCTGCGAGGTTTTGACGAAGGTGCCACAGCCATCATTATCGATGTCCGCTTTTTCAGGCGTACCCGGGCAGAGATCGCGCGCATTGACCACGCCGTCATTGTCGTCGTCTTCGAGATCGGCGATTTGGATGGGTTTTGGGGGTTGAATATAGTCAAACTCATCGTCAGATAATACCGACGTTGAAAGTGTGGCACACGATAGGATAAGGGCAAAAATTGAGACTTTCATATTAGTATTCTACAGCTTGGTTCCATGGCTCTGGGGTGTTGACTCTAAGGGCGGATAGTAGGTTGCCAGTGGCGTTCATCACTCGATATTTGGCGTACTGCTCATCGTATTTCGCATCGAGATAGTCTTTGCGGGCTTCAAACAGCTCGTTCTCCGTGTTGAGCAAGTCGAGGAGTGTACGTTTGCCCAGTCGGTATTGTTTGTTGTAAGCAATGACCGTCTGTGAGGCGGAGTCAACATGATCAGCCAGAAACTCTTTTTGCTGTAAGGTAAGGTCCAGCGCGCTCCATGAGAGACGTAAACTCTCCTCAACTGAGCGGAATGTGCGGTCACGGAAATCTTTGGCTTTATTTAGCTGATACGCTGCGCTTTCAGTGCGATCTGCATCCGATCCGCCATTGTATAGGTTATAGCGCATACGCAGCATGGCGGAGAACTCCTCCGCAGAACCTTCGTAGCCGCCAGCGTCGTCGCGCCACGTCTGATTGGCTTCAATGGACAGCGTAGGGAAGTTGACGCCTTTGGTCTGCTCATATTGAAAGCGTGCTGAATCGACATCCGCTTGCGCGACTTTGATGACGGGATGAGTCTCGTAAGCTTTGTTGAGCGCTTCGTCTAACGTATAAGGAATAGCCGTCTGATCGGCACGAGGAAAAGTCAAACCTTGAGGTGATTGACCCACCACGCGCTGAAATTGAGTGTGGGTATCGAACAAATTGTTCTGAGCGGCCAGCAAGTTTCCGTGAGCTTTCGCTATACGAGCTTCAACTTGGGTCAAATCGGCTGTCGAACCAATACCGGACTCGACGCGTCTTTTAATATCACGGTAGATCTCTTTATGAATGGCGAGGTTGCTCTCGGAAAGTTGCAGAACTTCGAATGCCTTGACCGCGTCTAAATAGATGTCCGCTACTTCAAGCGCCATGTCTTGCGCTTCTGCCAACAATTGAAAACGCACCGACTCTGCGTCTGCCGCCGTGCGGTCCATATCGTTCAGGGTTGATGAACCATCCCACAATAACTGGGTAAGAGACAGAGTCGCTTCTTTGCGGTTGAGGTCATTTTCAACCCCGGTTGCGAGATCAACGGCTTCGTAGCCAATGCCTGCATCGAGATCGATTGACGGCAAATAGGCCCCGGACGCGGCTTCGGCGTCATAGACTTTGCTCATGAATTCGTTAAACGATGCTTTGATGTCAGGATTGGTCGTTAAGGTATAAGCGACCGCTTGTTCGAGTGTTTGACTATGAGCTGGACAGCTAAGAGCTACCAAGCAGCCCACCACTTTCAACGTGTTCCAATTCAACTTTCATTCTCCATGAGATACAACGAGCGGGCATGATAGCGAACACCCACGTCTCATAAATGAGATTAAACCATTTATGGTGTCAATGAGCTAGCACTTTACGGTGATTGTGACTAACGTAGGCTAACATTTATATAACCTTTAAAGTTGCAACAGAATTCGGAGCCTGGACCTAGTCAATTTTGTTAATTTATCGATACGACGTTTCAGTTTAAGTGCGATAAAAATGGGATCTTGGTTCATGTTTATAAAAGTTGTGACCTGCCGCTTGTATCTAAAATGTTGCAAAGTGACAGGGTTAGAAATCGGTTTGTTGAATTAACGCGTAGTGTTAATTTATAGCTGTGATTAATAAGTCTTTGCTTACCATCATCACATTAAAGCAGAGATCATTAGAAAGGATTAGAGGCGCGTTATGAGTTTTGTCACGCATGCATTGATCGGTAACCTAGCCGGTGGTCAAATCATTGTTATTGATAAAAATGGCAATGTAAGAATCGTCAATGAAGGAGAACAACTCCTTCCCGGCGAAGTTGTCATTTCCGGCGATGCCAGCCTCGTTGAATCCGCATCAAATCCTGAAGTCAGCGTAAACCTGGTTCAAGACAGTGGTGACCTCACGGACATCACAGGTGAAATCGATGCCATTTTCGCTGCATTAGAAGAAGGCGTAGACCCAACCCAATTAGGCGATGAATTCGCCACCGCCGCCGGTGGAACCTCCGGCTCATCGCTAACCCCAACGGGAACGATTGAGCGTGATGGGGTAGAAGCCTTAGCGAGTACGAACTTTGATACTTCAGGTTTGGAGTCAATTGGATTATCGACTACTCAGAGTCTCGCTTTATTAAACCCTCAATTCTCCCCTATTTTTGTTGACATCACCAACGACCCGTTGGGTGAAAGTACGACGGTTGTTACTGACGAAGATACACCGATCAGTGGCACGCTAACCGCTACCGATCAGAATACTCAAGATACCCTAACTTATTCTCAATCTACTGCACCTACTAATGGTACTGCTGTCGTCAACCCAGACGGCACGTGGACATACACGCCTAATGAAAACTACAACGGCCCAGATAGCTTCACTGTTATTGTTGATGATGGCAATGGCGGTACAGACACGCTCGTTGTAAATATTGACGTGACTCCGGTGAATGACGCACCGGTGGCGATACCGGAAAATGTAGCAGTAGACGAAGATTCCACTGTAACTGGAACTATCACAGCTACAGATGTAGACCTTCCTCCAGGTTCAAATCTTGTTTTTACTACTTCAGAAATAGTCGAAGGGTTGACTCTTAACCCAGACGGGACTTATGTGTTTGACGCATCCTCATACGATCAACTATCAGAAGGCGAAGAACTTATAATCACTGTGCCTGTTACAGTAACGGATGATCTCGGTGCGAGTGATTCCACAGCATTGACCATCACCATCAATGGTGCGAACGACGGCGCGAAAATCACAGGCGATGATAGCGGCAGCGTGACCGAAGACGCGGCGGATAACACCGCGACGGGCACCTTGCTCGCAAGCGACGTGGACAACACAGACAACGTGTTCCAGGCGCAAACCGATGCGGCGGGCCAGTACGGCACGTTCAGTGTGGATGCGAACGGCAAGTGGACCTACGTGCTGGATAACGGCAACGAGACGGTCGATGCGTTGAACGTGGACGATACACTGACAGAAACCTTCACGGTGAAATCGGAAGACGGCACCGAGCAGGTGGTGACCATCACCATCAATGGTGCGAACGACGGCGCGAAAATCACAGGCGATGATAGCGGCAGCGTGACCGAAGACGCGGCGGATAACACCGCGACGGGCACCTTGCTCGCAAGCGACGTGGACAACACAGACAACGTGTTCCAGGCGCAAACCGATGCGGCGGGCCAGTACGGCACGTTCAGTGTGGATGCGAACGGCAAGTGGACCTACGTGCTGGATAACGGCAACGAGACGGTCGATGCGTTGAACGTGGACGATACACTGACAGAAACCTTCACGGTGAAATCGGAAGACGGCACCGAGCAGGTGGTGACCATCACCATCAATGGTGCGAACGACGGCGCGAAAATCACAGGCGATGATAGCGGCAGCGTGACCGAAGACGCGGCGGATAACACCGCGACGGGCACCTTGCTCGCAAGCGACGTGGACAACACAGACAACGTGTTCCAGGCGCAAACCGATGCGGCGGGCCAGTACGGCACGTTCAGTGTGGATGCGAACGGCAAGTGGACCTACGTGCTGGATAACGGCAACGAGACGGTCGATGCGTTGAACGTGGACGATACACTGACAGAAACCTTCACGGTGAAATCGGAAGACGGCACCGAGCAGGTGGTGACCATCACCATCAATGGTGCGAACGACGGCGCGAAAATCACAGGCGATGATAGCGGCAGCGTGACCGAAGACGCGGCGGATAACACCGCGACGGGCACCTTGCTCGCAAGCGACGTGGACAACACAGACAACGTGTTCCAGGCGCAAACCGATGCGGCGGGCCAGTACGGCACGTTCAGTGTGGATGCGAACGGCAAGTGGACCTACGTGCTGGATAACGGCAACGAGACGGTCGATGCGTTGAACGTGGACGATACACTGACAGAAACCTTCACGGTGAAATCGGAAGACGGCACCGAGCAGGTGGTGACCATCACCATCAATGGTGCGAACGACGGCGCGAAAATCACAGGCGATGATAGCGGCAGCGTGACCGAAGACGCGGCGGATAACACCGCGACGGGCACCTTGCTCGCAAGCGACGTGGACAACACAGACAACGTGTTCCAGGCGCAAACCGATGCGGCGGGCCAGTACGGCACGTTCAGTGTGGATGCGAACGGCAAGTGGACCTACGTGCTGGATAACGGCAACGAGACGGTCGATGCGTTGAACGTGGACGATACACTGACAGAAACCTTCACGGTGAAATCGGAAGACGGCACCGAGCAGGTGGTGACCATCACCATCAATGGTGCGAACGACGGCGCGAAAATCACAGGCGATGATAGCGGCAGCGTGACCGAAGACGCGGCGGATAACACCGCGACGGGCACCTTGCTCGCAAGCGACGTGGACAACACAGACAACGTGTTCCAGGCGCAAACCGATGCGGCGGGCCAGTACGGCACGTTCAGTGTGGATGCGAACGGCAAGTGGACCTACGTGCTGGATAACGGCAACGAGACGGTCGATGCGTTGAACGTGGACGATACACTGACAGAAACCTTCACGGTGAAATCGGAAGACGGCACCGAGCAGGTGGTGACCATCACCATCAATGGTGCGAACGACGGCGCGAAAATCACAGGCGATGATAGCGGCAGCGTGACCGAAGACGCGGCGGATAACACCGCGACGGGCACCTTGCTCGCAAGCGACGTGGACAACACAGACAACGTGTTCCAGGCGCAAACCGATGCGGCGGGCCAGTACGGCACGTTCAGTGTGGATGCGAACGGCAAGTGGACCTACGTGCTGGATAACGGCAACGAGACGGTCGATGCGTTGAACGTGGACGATACACTGACAGAAACCTTCACGGTGAAATCGGAAGACGGCACCGAGCAGGTGGTGACCATCACCATCAATGGTGCGAACGACGGCGCGAAAATCACAGGCGATGATAGCGGCAGCGTGACCGAAGACGCGGCGGATAACACCGCGACGGGCACCTTGCTCGCAAGCGACGTGGACAACACAGACAACGTGTTCCAGGCGCAAACCGATGCGGCGGGCCAGTACGGCACGTTCAGTGTGGATGCGAACGGCAAGTGGACCTACGTGCTGGATAACGGCAACGAGACGGTCGATGCGTTGAACGTGGACGATACACTGACAGAAACCTTCACGGTGAAATCGGAAGACGGCACCGAGCAGGTGGTGACCATCACCATCAATGGTGCGAACGACGGCGCGAAAATCACAGGCGATGATAGCGGCAGCGTGACCGAAGACGCGGCGGATAACACCGCGACGGGCACCTTGCTCGCAAGCGACGTGGACAACACAGACAACGTGTTCCAGGCGCAAACCGATGCGGCGGGCCAGTACGGCACGTTCAGTGTGGATGCGAACGGCAAGTGGACCTACGTGCTGGATAACGGCAACGAGACGGTCGATGCGTTGAACGTGGACGATACACTGACAGAAACCTTCACGGTGAAATCGGAAGACGGCACCGAGCAGGTGGTGACCATCACCATCAATGGTGCGAACGACGGCGCGAAAATCACAGGCGATGATAGCGGCAGCGTGACCGAAGACGCGGCGGATAACACCGCGACGGGCACCTTGCTCGCAAGCGACGTGGACAACACAGACAACGTGTTCCAGGCGCAAACCGATGCGGCGGGCCAGTACGGCACGTTCAGTGTGGATGCGAACGGCAAGTGGACCTACGTGCTGGATAACGGCAACGAGACGGTCGATGCGTTGAACGTGGACGATACACTGACAGAAACCTTCACGGTGAAATCGGAAGACGGCACCGAGCAGGTGGTGACCATCACCATCAATGGTGCGAACGACGGCGCGAAAATCACAGGCGATGATAGCGGCAGCGTGACCGAAGACGCGGCGGATAACACCGCGACGGGCACCTTGCTCGCAAGCGACGTGGACAACACAGACAACGTGTTCCAGGCGCAAACCGATGCGGCGGGCCAGTACGGCACGTTCAGTGTGGATGCGAACGGCAAGTGGACCTACGTGCTGGATAACGGCAACGAGACGGTCGATGCGTTGAACGTGGACGATACACTGACAGAAACCTTCACGGTGAAATCGGAAGACGGCACCGAGCAGGTGGTGACCATCACCATCAATGGTGCGAACGACGGCGCGAAAATCACAGGCGATGATAGCGGCAGCGTGACCGAAGACGCGGCGGATAACACCGCGACGGGCACCTTGCTCGCAAGCGACGTGGACAACACAGACAACGTGTTCCAGGCGCAAACCGATGCGGCGGGCCAGTACGGCACGTTCAGTGTGGATGCGAACGGCAAGTGGACCTACGTGCTGGATAACGGCAACGAGACGGTCGATGCGTTGAACGTGGACGATACACTGACAGAAACCTTCACGGTGAAATCGGAAGACGGCACCGAGCAGGTGGTGACCATCACCATCAATGGTGCGAACGACGGCGCGAAAATCACAGGCGATGATAGCGGCAGCGTGACCGAAGACGCGGCGGATAACACCGCGACGGGCACCTTGCTCGCAAGCGACGTGGACAACACAGACAACGTGTTCCAGGCGCAAACCGATGCGGCGGGCCAGTACGGCACGTTCAGTGTGGATGCGAACGGCAAGTGGACCTACGTGCTGGATAACGGCAACGAGACGGTCGATGCGTTGAACGTGGACGATACACTGACAGAAACCTTCACGGTGAAATCGGAAGACGGCACCGAGCAGGTGGTGACCATCACCATCAATGGTGCGAACGACGGCGCGAAAATCACAGGCGATGATAGCGGCAGCGTGACCGAAGACGCGGCGGATAACACCGCGACGGGCACCTTGCTCGCAAGCGACGTGGACAACACAGACAACGTGTTCCAGGCGCAAACCGATGCGGCGGGCCAGTACGGCACGTTCAGTGTGGATGCGAACGGCAAGTGGACCTACGTGCTGGATAACGGCAACGAGACGGTCGATGCGTTGAACGTGGACGATACACTGACAGAAACCTTCACGGTGAAATCGGAAGACGGCACCGAGCAGGTGGTGACCATCACCATCAATGGTGCGAACGACGGCGCGAAAATCACAGGCGATGATAGCGGCAGCGTGACCGAAGACGCGGCGGATAACACCGCGACGGGCACCTTGCTCGCAAGCGACGTGGACAACACAGACAACGTGTTCCAGGCGCAAACCGATGCGGCGGGCCAGTACGGCACGTTCAGTGTGGATGCGAACGGCAAGTGGACCTACGTGCTGGATAACGGCAACGAGACGGTCGATGCGTTGAACGTGGACGATACACTGACAGAAACCTTCACGGTGAAATCGGAAGACGGCACCGAGCAGGTGGTGACCATCACCATCAATGGTGCGAACGACGGCGCGAAAATCACAGGCGATGATAGCGGCAGCGTGACCGAAGACGCGGCGGATAACACCGCGACGGGCACCTTGCTCGCAAGCGACGTGGACAACACAGACAACGTGTTCCAGGCGCAAACCGATGCGGCGGGCCAGTACGGCACGTTCAGTGTGGATGCGAACGGCAAGTGGACCTACGTGCTGGATAACGGCAACGAGACGGTCGATGCGTTGAACGTGGACGATACACTGACAGAAACCTTCACGGTGAAATCGGAAGACGGCACCGAGCAGGTGGTGACCATCACCATCAATGGTGCGAACGACGGCGCGAAAATCACAGGCGATGATAGCGGCAG